>NZ_JBSGCY010000053.1:0-40902 GCF_053602115.1 Nocardia sp. NPDC004582
GGCGCGGCGGCGGCTGGTGGCGGGCCCGCCTCAGGCCGAGAGTGTCTGCGCGGGCGTGTGTTCGGTGCCCGCGCACCAGATCTTGCGGATGGCGCGGGTGGCGGTGATGTCGGCGAGGGGGTCGGCGTCGAGCAGGAGCAGGTCTGCGCGGAAGCCGGGGGCGATGGTGCCGCGGTCGGTGAGGCCGAAGTGGCGGGCGGGCGCGGTGGTGGCGGCGTTGAGGGCGGCGGCGGGGGTGAGGCCGGCGCGGACGAGGAGTTCGAGTTCGTGGTGCAGGCTCGCGCCGTGGGGCGGGTGGAAGGGGATGCCGGGCATCTGGTTGGCGTCGGTGCCCGCCAGGATCGGGACGCCCGCGGCGTGCAGGGCGCCGACGGTAGCCAGGGTGGCGGTGAAGTGCTGTGCGACGCCGTAGATTTCGGCGACGCCTTCCATCATGGCGAGGGTGGGGATGACCAGGTGGGCGCCGGTCGCGAGGCGGTCGATGTCGGCGGTGGGCACCCGGCCCGCGATGGGCACGTGGGTCAGGGCGTCGACTCCGGCGTCGATGGCCATGGCATACGCGCCGGGGGTGGAGGTGTGGGCGACGACGATCAGGTCGCGAGCGTGGGCGGCGGCCACGACGGCCTTGGCGGTGTCGACGTCGGGGCCCCCGTCGCCGGGCGCTTCCAGGATCAGCTTGATGTAGTCGCTACCGGCCGAGATACGTTGCGCCACCATGGTTTCGGCGTCATCGGGGTGACCGATGACGCCGACGTCGGCGATGCCGGGGACGTGGGCGTGCACGCCTGCGGAACCGATGATCGGCGCTCCGGCGCAGCGTACGGCGGTCGTGGCGGTGCGGGCGCGCGCCTGCTCGATCAGGCCGGTGTCGAGAGATCCCATGTCCAGGACGGTCGTGACGCCGTGGGCGGCATAGACATCCAGCGCCGCGGGGCTGTCGAGGTGGACGTGGGCGTCGATGAGGCCGGGGATAAGGATGGCGCCCTCGGCGTCGAAGGTGTCCGCGCCGTCGGCATCGGTGCCGATGCGGTCGCCGTCGAGGACGACGGTGGCCGGTTCCCCGATCGCGCGGCCGTCGAAGACGCGGACGTTGCGGATGGCCAGTTTGGTGTCAGATTCTCCCCACATCCGACAAATCTAGAACTCGTTCCACGTTCGGGACAAGATCGGATTCGGTGGCGGCCGAGTGGTTTCGGGCTCGCGCGGCCGCTGCGGCGCGGGTCTCAGGCGGCTCCGGCGGTGCGCTGGTCGATGCGGACGGCGGGTTGGCGGGCGCCGCGCAGGATCAGGTGCAGCAGGCCGACGAACAGGGTTTGGTCGAGCGGGCTCCAGGCCAGGGACATGCGGTTGTGGACGAATCCGACGGCGATGCCGGAGTCGGGGTCGGCCCAGCCCATCGGCCCGAGCAAGCCCATGTGCCCGTAGCCGCGGGGGGCGTGCGGGGACGGGAAGCTGTGATAGCCGACGTGCCAGAACGGGATGACCAGGGCACGGTCGAGTTGGTAGGTGCGGATGCGTTGCAGGCCGCGAACGGTTTCCGGTGACAGGTAGGTGCGGCCGTCGACGGTGCCGCCGCCCGCCAGGGCGCTGTACATCTTGGCCAGGGCGGGGGCGGTGCACACGGCGTTGCCGGCGGGCAGGGCGGTATCGAGGATGGCGGGGCGGTCGCCGCGGAAGATCGCTTCCAGGCCGGGGACGTAGAGGGAGGAGATCGGGGACCGCAGCAGGCGTGGCAGTTGCGGGACCGCGGTGGCGATCGGGCCCGGGATGGTGTGCTCGGCAAGGTTTTTCAGCGATCCGACCAGGTCGGCGGGGCGGGTGCGGGACCCGGCGGGCGGGCGGCCCAGGTGGATGCCGTCGACGCCGAGGGGTTCGGCGACCTCGCTGCGGTAGAGGCGGGTCATGTCGTGGCCGGTGATGGCGCGGGCCAGCCCGGCCATGAGCCAGCCGATGGTGAGCGCGTGGTAGATCGGTTTGCCCAGCAGGTGATCGGGTTTCGCGGCCGCGAGGCGCTGTTCCATGAGTTCGTGGTCGAGGACTTCGTCGGGGGTGAGCGCGGGCAGCCCCGAGAGTCCGGCGCGGTGGCTGAGCAGTTCGGTGACGGTGATGCGGGCTTTGCCGTTGGCGGCGAACTCGGGCCAGTACTCGGCGACGGGGGCGTCGTAGTCGAGCAGGCCGCGATCGGCGAGGCGCGCGAGCACGGTGGCCGAGACACCCTTGGACGCGGAGTACACCATGGCGCCGGTGTCGGCGGTCCAGGGCGTGCCGTGCGCGTCGGCGGCGCCGGCGTGGATGTCGACGACCAGTTCGCCGTCCTGATACACCGCCAGCGCGCCGCCGTTGCCGTGGCGTCCGGCCAGGACGCGGGCGAATGTTCGTATGGCGGAATCGAATCGGGGGTCGGCGGTGCCGTGCACCCCGGTAGGCAGTCCGGCAGCGGCGGCGGATCGCGAGGTCGTCATCGAATTACGGTAGCGGCACGACCACCACCCCACAAGATGTGTCTGGGACAATTGTTCGGCGTGGCTTGGCGATTGGTGTCGGTGCCTGCTGTCACAGTGGCGGTATGGATTCGGTGTTCTTCCACGACGCGGACGCCTTCGACGCGTGGCTCGAGGTCAATCACGGGCGCCCGGAAGGGGTGTGGATTCGGATGGCGAAGAAGGGCACGCGGATCGCGTCGCTGACCGAGGACGAGGCGGTGGACGTGGGGTTGTGCTGGGGGTGGATCTCCGGGCAGCGCAAGGGACTCGACGCGCAGTATTACCTGCAGAAGTATGTGCCGCGCCGGGCGGGCAGTTTCTGGTCGCAGGTCAATGTGGACAAGGTGGCGGCGTTGAGCGCGGCGGGGCGAATGCGCGGGCCGGGGCTGGCACAGGTGGAGGCGGCGCGCGCGGACGGGCGGTGGGCGGCGGCGTATCCGTCGCAGGCGAACTTCACGGTGCCACCGGATTTGGCGGCGGTCCTGGCTGAGCGGCCGCGAGCCCGGGCCGCGTTCGAGGCGCTCGACCGCACCGGCCAGTATCTGATCGTGTTGGACGTGGTGCGGACCAAGACGGCCAAAACCCGAGCTTCCCGACTGGATAAGGCCGTGAACGGGCTCGAAAACCGGTGAGGCCGGCTGATTCCGGGCGGCAGGCGTGATGCGTGCCGCCCGGAATCGGGGTCAGTTCCGGTCCAGCCCCAGGGCCGGGGCGAGAGCGCGCAGGGTTGCGGGGACGTCGTCGCCGACGACCTGGATGCCGACGTGGTCGGCTCCGGCGCGCAGGTGCTCGTGCAATCGGTCGGCGATGCGGGCGGCGGTGCCGTGGGCGACGACCGCGTCGATGTACCGGTCGCTGCCGGGGACGGTCAGGTCGGTGTCGTCGAATCCGAAGCGGCGCAGGTTGTTGGTGTAGTTGCTCAACCCCAGGTAGAAGCCGGCGCGGTCGCGGCCCTGGATGCGGGCGCGGGTCGGGTCGTCGTCGAGGACCACCTTGTGCTCGACCGCCAGCAGGGCGTCAGGGCCGAGGATCGCGCGCACTTCGGCGGTGTGTTCGGGGACCGTCAGGTACGGCAGGGCTCCGGCGCTGCGGTCGCGGGCCAGTCGCGCCACCCGCGGGCCCAATGCCGCCAGGGCGCGCCCGTGCTGGGGGACGCCGCGGGCGTCGAGCACGTCGAGGTAGTTGACCAGCGCGTCATAGGGTTTGGTGTAGTCGGCGGTCTGTTCGCGGTGGCCCGCGCCGATGCCGAGCAGGAAGCGGCCGGGGAATTTCTCCTCCAGCCGCAGGTAGGTATCAGCGGCGGCCTCGGGCGCCGAGGCCCACACATTGACGATGCTGGTGGCGATCACCAGTGATTCGGTGGCGGCGAGCAGCTGCTCGTAGCCGTCGAAGTCGGCGGGCGGGGAGCTGCCCAGCCAGATCGTGCCGTAGCCCAGTTCCTCGAGTTCACGCGCCGATTCGGGCGTGAATTGCGGATACGGCTGCCACACACCGAACTTTCCCACGTTGTCGAATGCCATATCGGCTCGCAACATGCCGCGATCAATCGGCATTCCCGCTGCGGTGATCGAATTCGGCGCGGGCGAGCAGCACATCGTCCATGTGCCCTTCGGCCCACTGCTGGAGCTGGGACAGGATCGGCAGCAGGCTCATCCCGAGCGGGGTGAGCGAATAGTCCACGCGCACCGGCACTTGCGCGGTCATCTCCCGCGCCACCAACCCGTCGCGTTCGAGGGTGCGCAGGGTCTGGGTGAGCATCTTGTTGCTGACCGCGGCGACGGTGGCGCCGAGCTCGCCGTAGCGGCACGGCCCGTCGGCGAGGGCGGCCAGGATCAGGCACACCCATTTGTCGCCGAGAGTGTCGAGGAGCTTGTTGGTGGGGCAGGCCGCGAGGAAGGCGTTGTAGTCGACCTTGGCCTTTTCCCGGCGTTGAGCGGCGGTGGTGGTCGTCACCATGGCGACAGCGATGCAGGCGCGCGCGGGTATTCCCATTTGCTCGCGGCCAATTCTATTCCCGTCCCGGATTCCCGGCACGCACCGTCGGATTCCCGGCGCGCTGAATGCTTGCCACGACCGCTCACCCGGTGGTGGCCTGGGTACTTTCAGGTGCCTACTGGCCGCGGACGTCCGGCCCGTCATACGGTGAGACCACGCCCCGCACCGACCGATTCATCGAGGCGGCCGCGTTCCACCGGTGGACCTTCATCCCTTCGCAGTCTCAGGAGCATTTCCATGGTTGCTGTTGCCTTTTCCCGTTTCGGCGGGCCGGAGGTCCTCGAGGTCATCCAGACACCCACCCCGGCGCCCGGGCCCGGCGAGGTGCTGGTGAAAGTCGCTGCGTCCCCGGTCAATCCGATCGACATCGCCGCGCGCGCCGGAGCGTTGTCGGCACTGTTGCCCGCCCAGGAGTACTGGGTGCCCGGGATCGAGTTCGCCGGCCACATCGAGGCGGTGGGCGCGGGGGTCGACGCCGCGCAGGTCGGGCAACCGGTCATCGGGTTGATCCCATGGCTGGCCACCTTCGCCGGCAGCTACACCGACCACCTCGTGATCTCGGCCGATCTGGTCGCAGCCGCACCGACCAATGTCGATCTCACCTCCGCCTCGACCCTGCCACTCAACGCGATCACCGCCGATCTGGCCGTCTCCCGCGCCGGAGCGGCGGCGGGCAAGACGGTGCTGGTCACCGGCGCGGCCGGTGGTGTCGGCGGCTACGCCGTGCAGCTGGCCACCGCCCTGGGCGCGAAGGTGATCGCAGTCGCCGGAGCCGGGGACGAGGATCTGGTGCGTCGCCTCGGTGCCAGCGAATTCGTCGCGCGCGGAGACGATCTGGCGCAGCGTGTGGGCGCGGGCAGTGTCGATGCGGTCATCGACGCCGCGCCGATCGGCGAGTCGCTGCTGCCGGTGGTGCGCGACGGTGGTGCGTTCGTGGCGGTGCTGGCGCCGTTCGCTCCGGCCGCCGAGCGCGATATCACCGTGACGACCGTGCAGCAGGCCCCCGACGGCCGCCGCCTGGCCGAACTGGTGAACCTGGTCGAGGCGGGCACCCTGACCCTGCGGGTCGCCGAAACCTATCCCCTGGCCCAGGCCGCCGAGGCGCACGCCCGCTTCGAGAAGGGTGGCGTGCGCGGGCGGCTGGTGCTGCTGCCCTAGGCGGCCGCGGGCCGCCCCTGAACGCGGAATCGTCCGGGTGCCACCCCGAATTCTCGCTTGAATGCCTTCGCGAACGCGTATTCGGAGGTGTACCCGGACTTTTCGGCGACCACCCGCAGCAGTACATCGGTGTCGCGCAGCAGCTTCGCCGCGCACGTCATGCGCCACCATGTCAGGTAGGTCAGCGGACCGGTGCCCAGGGTGGCGGTGAAACGTTGCGCGAACACCGACCGCGACAATCCCGCGCGGGCGGCCAGCGACTGCACAGTCCACGGCGCGCCGGGCTCGGAGTGCATGGCGGCGAGCGCGGCATGGATATCCGGATCTCGTAGTGCGGCAACCCACCCTGAGTCGGCGGGATGCGCCTCGTGCCAGGCGCGCAGCATGAACAACAGCAGGACCTCGAGCAGTGGCGCGATGGCGCCGGAACCGCCGGGGGTGCCGAGTTCGTGACCGAGCAGGTCGATCGCGGCGCGCAGCGGGCTGTGGTGGCCGACGCGGGCGGGCAGGTGGATCACATCGGGCAGTTCGGCCAACGCCGGGTGGGGGCGGGTGTCGTCGAGAGAGTAAGCGCCACACAGCAATACGGTCTCGATCGCGGCCGTGGCCGAACCAGGCTCGCTGTCGGGGCGGTCGGCGATGGCGTGCCCGCGGCTGCGCGGCATGAACGCGACATCACCGACCTGAAGATGAATCGGGTCGCCGTTGTCGGGCAGCAGCCAGCACGAACCTTGCAGCACCACATGGAAACCGGCGCTGTTGCCCGCGGCGGGAAAGTGGCTACGCCAGCTGCCGCGCTGCACGGTGCGGTTGGAATGCGGTGTGCCCAGCCGCATCGCGGCGACCGCGTCACTGAGGATGTCCACGAATCCCACCGTACCGGTGACCGACCCAGTTCCGGACGATCGGATATCGGGACCAGACTTTCGAGCATGGATCGTCCGGGCGGGGCTGCCTAGCGTGGGTTGCGAGCCGATTCCGGCCCAATCCCTTCCCCGATGGAGTTGTCCCCCATGCGTATTGCCGTGCACGGCGCGAGCGGTTTCACCGGTTGCTCATCGTCGCCGAACTCGCGCGCCGCGACCTGTCCCCCATCCTGGTCGGCCGCGACGAGACCCGCTTGCGGGCCGTCGCCGCCCGCACCGGGGTTCCCGACGCCGAGATCCGGGTGGCGGCCCTCAACGACACCGCCGCCCTGGCCGCCGCTTTCGCCGACAGCGACGCGGTGATCAATGCCGCCGGACCGTTCACCCGGTGGGGCGAGCCGGTGGTGCGGGCCGCGATCGCCGCCCGCCGCCACTACATCGACACCACCGGCGAGCCCGGCTACCTGCACACCATCCTGTCCACCTATGACGAGCCCGCGAAACAGGCTGGGGTCGCGGTCGTTCCGGCCGTCACCGACGACGGCGTGCCCGGGGATCTGATCGCCGCGCTCACCGCGGCCCGCCTCGACGCCCCGCTGCGGCAGGTCCGCATCGCCGATCTGCGCCGCCCGGGCGCTGCCTCGCGCGGCACGGCCCGTTCGATGGCCGCCATCGCGGTACTCGAGCAGATCGAATACCGCGACCGGACCTGGCAATCGGCGCACGAAGCGGCCACCTCCCTCGTCGAACCCGGCGAACAGGAACCGGTGGCGGTGACGCCGCTGGCCTTGCCGGGCGTCTACACCATCCCGCGGCACCTCGACACCCCGATCGTGCGCGGGGTGATCCGCACCGAGATGGGTGAGATCTTCGCGGGCCTGGGTGGTGAAGTCGCCGAGACGATTCCGGAGATCCCCGACGCCGACGCCTTGGCCGCCTCGCGCTGGTTGATCCTGGCCGAGGCGACCGGCGTCGACGGCAGCCGGGCGCGGGGCTGGGTGAGCGGGTTCGACCCGTACGCGGCCACCGCGGTCATCGCCGCCGAGGCCGCGCGCCGCCTGGCCCTCGACGGCGCCCCGGCCGGAACTCTCGCGCCCGCGCAGGCTTTCGACGCCGCGAGCTTCCTCGGCTATCTCGCCACGCGGGGCGTGCAGTGGCAGGTCGAGGAGCTCGCGAGCGTCTAGGGGTTCGCGTCGACCTTCGGGAACGTCTCGGCCACCAGTGTGGTGAGCGCGTCGGCGAGCAGATGGTGCACCTGCTCGCGGGTCAGGCTGCCACGCACGATCCATTCGCGCCCGGCGGCCTTGACCAGACCGCCGTAACAGCGCACCAGCGCCCGCAATTCGGCCGAATGCAGCGAATCGTCGAGACCCATCATCGCCACCATGCGGTCGGCGGCGGCGTAGTCGGCCTCGTCGAGGATGCGCTGCACCTCCGGATCATCGCCCACGCCTTCGTGACCGGTGACTTTCACCCAGGTACTGCCGTGCTCACCGATGGTGTCGAGCAGCCACGCCACACTGGCGTCCACCCGTTCCCGCAGCGAACCGGCGGGCACCGCCATCTTCTCCGGCCGCGGCAGCGTGACCATGCGGCGCACCACCGCCAGGTACAGGTCGCGCTTGTTGCCGAAGTAGTGGTTGATCAGCCCGCGCGCCACCCCGGCCCGCTGGGCCAGCTCGGCGGTGGACACCGCCGCGTAGGGGCGCTCGCCGAACATGTCGATCGCGCAGGACAGAATCTGCGCGCGACGTTCGTCGGGCTCGAGGCGACGACGGCGCGTGGCGCCGTCATCGACCGAGGAGTCGGTGTTACCGCCGGGCCTTGGTGGCGCGGTGGCGTCAGAGTTACCGCCGGGCCTTGGCGGCGCGGTGGCATCAGAGTTACCGCCGGGCCTTGGCGGCGCGGTGGGGTCAGAGTGAGCGGGCAATGAGATCCTTCATCACCTCGTTGGCTCCCGCGAGGATTCGCAGGACCCGAGCGCCGGTGTACAACTGCGAGATCGGGTATTCGGTCATGTATCCGTAGCCGCCGAAGAACTGCAGGCAGCGATCCACCACATTACCGAGTTGATCGGTCAACCAGTATTTCGACATGGCCGCGGTGGGGATATCGAGCTCCCCGCGCAGGTGCTTGCTGATGCAGTCGTCGAGGAACACGCGCCCGACCTTGGCGATCGTCGCGCACTCGGCCAGCTCGAACCGGGTGTTCTGCATGGCGTAGAGCGGTTTGCCGAACGCCTCACGACCCTTGGTGTAATCGACGGTCAGCTGCACGGCCTTCTCGGTCATGGCGACCGCGAGGATGGCGGTGACCAGACGTTCCTGGGCCAGCATCTGCATCATCTGATAGAAGCCCTGGCCCTCGGCCTGCCCGAGCAGGTTCGACGCGGGCACCCGCAGGCCGTCGAAGAACAACTCGGCGGTGTCCTGGGCCTTGCCGCCGATCTTGGACAGGATGCGGCCGCGCTTGAAACCGGGGGTCTCGTCGGAGACCTCGGCGAAGATCAGCGAGACCCCGGCCGCGCCCTGGGTGGGGTCGGTCTTGCAGGCGATGATGATGCCGTCGCACAGCCAGCCGTTGGAGATGAAGATCTTCGAGCCGGTGATGACGTACTCGTCGCCCTCACGCACCGCGCGAGTCTTGATGTTCTGCAGATCCGAGCCGGTGCCCGGTTCGGTCATGCCGATGGAGAGCACCATCTCGCCGCCGGCCGCCTTGGGCAGCACGCGCTGTTTGAGTTCCTCGGAACCGAATTCGTGAATGTAGGGCGCGATGATCGAGGAGTGCACCGACATGCCCAGGGAGCCGTCCCCGGCATGGGTCTGGGCCTCGATGATGGCCGCCTCGTGGGCGAAAGTGCCGCCGCCACCGCCGTATTCGGCCGGAATGGCCGCGCACAGCAGGCCCAGTTCGCCGGCCCGGTTGTAGAGGGCGCGGTCGGGGTGGCCCTGTTCGACGAACCTCTCGGTGTGCGGGATCACCTCCTTCTCGAAGAAGGTGGTCGCCAGAGTCCGTACCGCCTCGACCTCGTCGTCGCTCCATGCGGGGCGTGCCATCGCAGATCCTTCGTTTGCCTGAGTGGGGGCGCGAGAGCGCCTCGCCCCTCAGCGTGCACGGCTATTGGCGTTGTGTCAACAACTGTCAATAATCGGTCGCACGAGACTGATTCACCTGCGCGAACGTCGTGAAGATCGGCACGTCCGGATCCGCCGCGATCCCCTGACGCCGCAGAAAACCATCGATCAACCCCCACACCAACTCCGTCGCCCGCGCCACGAACTCCGCGGTCTGCGCCGCGGACGGCTCATCCGAACCCGACAACCACAGATCGGTGATCGACACCACCGCACCGGTCAACGCCCGCGACAGATAATCCAGCCCGTCGGTCTCCAAAGGCACCGCCTCGGCCACCGACCGCGCCAGCTTCTCCAACCGCACCGCCGCCTCGCGACCCAGATCCAGCTGCAACACCCCCGACCCGGACTGCTGAACCACCGGAGCCTGCCCCAGATAGCGGAAAACGTTGGGGTGCTCCAGAATTCCCCGCGCGTACTCGGAGAACACCCGGGTCAGCGCCGCCTGCGGCGGCTGCAACATCACCGTCATGTCCGCCCCCGCCGCCGCGAACGCCCGCCGCGACATCCGCGCCGCGATCTCGGTGAACAAGTCCCCCTTGTCCGCGAACTGCCGATACAGCCGCGGCTTGGTGATCCCCGCCTCACGCGCGATGTCATCCATGCTCGGACGCGGACCCGCCCGATCGATCACCCGGATCGCCGCGTCCACAATGTCCTCACGCGACACCAGCCGAGTCCCCCCGGCACTGCTACGAACCACCCGCGCAGCATACATGTACCGCCGGTACGCCAGGTCCACACGACAATCCCTCTTGATTTCGGACCGAACGTACTGCCAGTATCGAAACCCGTACCGGCAGTACGCACAACCGGAAAGACGACGATGTCCGACCCCGCCCGCCAACTCGGCGACACCCTGCGCGCACCCCTGCCCGCAGCCTTCGACCAGCTCCCCGACACCGACCTGGCCGAACTCCACCGCCTCCTCGAGGCCGCCAAGACCCACCGCCGCACCACCCTCGACGCCGCCCTCGGGTCCTCCCTCGACTTCGTCCCGCGCCTCATGCGCCCCGCCGTCAAGAAAGCACTGGGTCTATGAGCGACCACCTCGCCGGCGTCGCCGAAACCACCAAACTCGCCCGCGTCCTGGGCCTCGACGACCCCACCGAACTCGACTTCCTCGTCGACCTCCCACCCGCCGCCCTGCGCGAATACCGCGAACGCGTCACCGACCTGCTCTTCGACCGCGACGCCAAACGCATGAAGGCCATCGCCACCGCCAGCGCCATCGTCCCCGTCGCCATCAGCTCCAAAATCGCCGAACGCGCCTTCGGACCCATCCTCTGCGCCGCCGTCGCCGGCGCCGTCGAACCCCGCCGCGCCGTCGACATCGCCAAGAACCTCACCCCGGCCTTCCTCGCCGCGGCCGCCGTCCAACTCGACCCCCGCCGCACCGCCGCCATCATCGCCGCCGTACCCGCCACCATGGTCACCGACGTCGCCCGCCAACTCCTGTCCCACGGCGACCACATCACCATGGGCCGCTTCGTCCACGTCATCCCCGAACCCGCCCTGCGCGCCGCCGCCCCCGTCATGAGCGACCCCGACCTACTGCGCATCGGCTTCCTCCTCGAAGACAAAACCGCCATCGACCGCGTCCTGCACATCGTCGCCGACCGCGTCCCCGGCATCATCCGCGCCGCCCACGACCAGCAGATGTGGGCCGAAGGCATCGACCTGCTCGACAACATCGCACCCCACAACCGCGCCTGGATCGGCGACATCACCGCCGAACTCGGCGACGACGTCCTCGACAGCCTCATCACCGCCGTCACCGAACTCGACGCCTGGACCACCCTGCTACCCATCACCAGCGCCATGAGCCCCGACAGCCTGCGCCGATTCGCCGCACGCCCCGACGTCCACGACGAACACACCCTCACCGCCATCATCGACGCCACCGCGGCCCACGACCTCTGGCCCCAAGCCCTGCCACTCATCGACGCCGCCCTCACCACCGACACCCCGGAAGTCGTGTGGCACACCCTCATTCGACGCCGCGCCGACATCCCCGCACCCGTGCTCACCCGCCTCACCGAACGCGCCCGCGAACTCGGCCACGACCACCACGCCGACCGACTCGAACCCCTCGGCACCGCCGCCACCTGAGCACGCCACCGCCCACCACGCCCGGCCCCGCCCACGGCCGGGCGACCCGCACCCGCGGCGCTCTGGGAGAATGGCTCGGTCCACCACCCCGTACACGAAGGATCACCGCAGCTCCGATGGCCGAGCAGACCACCCCGACCGACACCCCGGCCATCGACCCCGCCGACCTGGCCACCTGCCTGCGCGTCCTGGAACAAGCCGGACAGCTCGACAAGGACCACCCGGACTCCGTCACCGTCCAGCGCGCCGTCGGGCACATGTTCAAGAAATTCAAGCGCAACAAGCGCATCGCCACCCGCGACGCCATCTCCGCCGCCGACAAGGAAGTCGTGGCCGCCACCGCCACCGGCTCACCCAACCGCATCGACGACGAAACCGCCGGGATCCCGATCAGCTCCACCACCGACGGCGGCAGCGCCGGAACCCTGCTGCGACCGCGCCCCTGCTACATATGCAAACAGCGCTATACCCGCGTGGACGCCTTCTACCACCAACTCTGCCCCGACTGCGCCGCCAAGAGCCACGCCAAACGCGACGCCGGCACCGACCTCACCGGCAAACGCGCCCTGCTCACCGGCGGCCGCGCCAAGATCGGCATGTACATCGCCCTGCGCCTGCTGCGCGACGGCGCCCACACCACCATCACCACCCGCTTCCCCAACGACGCCATCCGCCGCTTCGCCGCCCAGCCCGACAGCGCCGACTGGCTGCACCGGCTCCGCATCGTCGGCATCGACCTGCGCGATCCGGCCCAGGTCGTCGCCCTCGCCGACGACGTCGCCGCCCACGGTCCGCTCGACATCCTCATCAACAACGCGGCCCAGACCGTCCGCCGCTCGGTCGGCGCCTACAGCGCCCTCGTCGAAGCCGAGAACGGACCGCTGCCCGCGGGCGAGCTGCCCGACGTGATCAGCTTCGGCAAGACCATGCAGGCGCACCCGACCGCGCTCACCGCATCGCTCACCCCGAACCTCACCGCCGCCGACATCACCGACCTCGCCCTGGTCGCGGGATCGGCCACCCCCGAACGCATTTCGGCCGGCGTCGCCATCGACGCCGGCGGACTGGTGCCCGACCTCGCGCACACCAACAGCTGGGTGCAGAACGTCGGCGAGGTCGACGCCACCGAGCTGCTCGAGGTGCAGCTGTGCAACTCGGTCGCGCCGTTCATCCTCATCTCCCGACTACGCCCGGCCATGGCCGCCGCGCCCGCCCGCCGCAAGTACGTCGTCAACGTCTCGGCCATGGAGGGCGTCTTCGCCCGCGGCTACAAGGGCGCGGGCCACCCGCACACCAATATGGCCAAGGCCGCGCTGAACATGCTGACCCGCACCAGCGCCCGCGAGATGTTCGAATCCGACAAGATCCTCATGACCGCCGTCGACACCGGCTGGATCACCGACGAGCGACCGCACTACACCAAGGTCCGCCTCGCCGAGGAAGGCTTCCACGCACCCCTCGACCTGGTCGACGGCGCGGCCCGCGTCTACGACCCCATCGTCCGCGGCGAAGCCGGTGACGACTTGTACGGCTGCTTCCTCAAGGACTACGAACCCTCCAACTGGTAGCCGGTCCCCCACCGACCCAGCCCCCTCTCCTCCTTGCTGTTTTTAGAAGGTGAGGGGGCTGTTTCTTGACCTTTCTCCAAGGAACGAGGATTCATGTTTAGATGCGCATATCTACGTAAACACATGTGTGATCTATCGAGATCAGCTTTCGAGCGGGTCCGACGGTCGTCAGAATTGGACGCGGGAACCTCCCTACCCTGCGGGTTTCGCCTCTTCATCCGCTCGCTGTCCCCTACCCCGGCGTCCACATCGCAGGGTCATAATCGATGCACTCCCCCACCAGGATGGGTGACCTCATGAGCGCTAAGTCTGTGGTTGACGGACTGCGGGAGCGGTTGCCGTTCCTGCGGTGGTCGGTGATCCGATTCGCGTTGGGCGGGCCGACTTTCGCCCGCACGGGACAGGTCGGCGACGGGCGAGAGGAGGCGGCGCGGCAGTTCGTGCTGGCTCATGGGAACGCCGGCGATCCGGACAGTGTGCTCGCGGCGTACGACGACTTCGCGCGGACCCGCAGCATGCTGGTGAACGTCGGCGACGAGAAGGGGCTGATCCTGGACGCGGCGGTACGCCGAGCCGTCCCCGCCCTGGCGCTCGAGCTGGGTGGTTACTGCGGGTACAGCGCGGTCCGGATCGGGCGGGCGCTGGCACCGGACGCGCGGCTGGTGTCGGTGGAGTTCAATCCCGACAATGCCGCGATCGCGCGGACGCTGCTCGCGCACGCGGGGCTCGCCGATCGGGTGTCCGTCGTGGTGGGCACCATCGGTGACGGTGGCGGTACCGTGCGCCGTCTGGTGGAGGAGCACGGATTCGGTCCCGGCGCACTCGATTTCGTCTTCCTCGACCACGACAAGAAGGCCTATCTGCCGGACCTGAAGACGATCCTGGAGGCCGGCTGGCTGCACCCGGGCAGTCTCGTCGTCGCCGACAATGTCCGTGTTCCGGGAGCGCCGGACTACCTGCGGTACATGCACGAGTCCGAGGGCGTCGCATGGCACACCGTCGAGCACGACACCCACGTCGAATACCAGTCGCTGCTCAAAGATCTCGTGCTGGAGTCGGAGTACCTGGGCTGACCGCACCTATCCTGGGGTCATGGTCTACCGGCTGCTGGCCGACGCGACCGCGGTCGTGCATTTCGCGTTCGTGGCCTATGTCGTGGTGGGCGGGTTCATCGCCTGGCGCTGGCCGCGCACGATCTGGCTGCACCTGCTCGCCTTCGGGTGGGGGTTCGGCACCGTGCTGTTCACGGTCGAGTGCCCGCTGACGAACCTGGAGAACTGGGCGCGCCACCGCGCGGGCGAGGCGGGGTTGCCGCCCAGTGGGTTCATCGACCACTACATCACCGGGGTGCTCTATCCCCGTAGCGCGTTGACCGAGGTGCGGGTGCTGGTGGTGGTGTGCGTGATCGTGTCCTGGGTGGGCCTGTACCTGCTGTCGCGGCGGCGGGCCGTCACACCGGGGCCTTGATCGCGCGGATCGGTGTCGTCAAGGCCGCGGCGAGGGCGAGGCCGGTCGCGATCACCAGGGCCAGCAGGGATTTCGCGGCGTCGGCCGGAGACCAGCCACCGGCTTCGATGACGGGTTGCAGGGCGGTGGTGGGCAGGTACCGCTGCATGGCCGGGACGGTCGACAGCAGCAGGCAGATCACGTACAGCCCGGCGGTGACCGCGGCCGCGACGCCCGCCGACCCGAGTCGCGCCGCCAGCGCCGCGGTGAACATCGCGAACAGCACGATCGCGAGGGCTTGCACCGCAAGCGAACCCAGCGCCGGCGCCAGTGGATAGGATCCGAACAGCGCCCAGCATTCGTAGAGCGCGACCGCCGCCCCGATGGTCGCGGCCACCGCGATGACTGCGGCGGAGACGAGCAGGCGCGGCAGATACAGCCGCACGGGCGACACCTCCCGGCTGAAGTAGAAGATGCCGACGGGATCGGTATCGCAGATCGCGCACGCCTGCGCGGCCAGGATCATGGCCACGGCCGCCACGAGCAGCCCGGTGTTCTTCACATACTGCTGCAACCCGTCCCGCCAGTCCGGCACCCGCAGCAGCTTGATGTCGGCCGAGTTCCCGATCAGGTCGGGCAGATACTTGGCGCCGAACAGCGAGACGCAGCCGAAGAGTACGAACGCCGCGGCCAGCGCCACGAGCCGCCGGGTCCGCACCCATCGCAACCACTCCACGCGTAAGACGGTGCTGTTCATGCCTTCTCCCCTATCGCGGCGAAGAACGCGTCGGTGAGAGTGGGACGCGTGATCCGGATATCGGCGAGCTCGCCGCTGTGCACGGAGGCGTCGGCCAATGCCGCACCCCACCCCGCGTGTTCGGCTTCGATGGTCCGCCCGTCCCTCATCGCGATGCGCAGGGTCGGCGCGGTGGTGTGCTGGTTCAGGAAGTCCCCGGTCTCCCCCGCGAAGACGACCCTCCCCCGATGCAGGACCAGCAGCCGGTCGGCCAGGTCCTCGACGTCGGCGAGCAGATGACTGGAGAACACGACGGTCATTCGTTCACCGAGTTCGCGCATCAGGGCCAGCACGGCCGCGCGGCCCTCGGGATCGAGTGCGCTGGTGGGTTCGTCGAGGATCAGCACCTCGGGTGCGCGCACCAGCGCGGCGGCGATGCCCAAGCGCTGCAGCATGCCTCGCGAGAATCCGCCGACGCGGCGGTGGGCATGCCGTTCCAGGTCGACGGCCGCGAGCGCCGCGTCGTCCGGCCATCCACCGGTGTCGCGGACCGCGCCGATGGCGCGGGACTGCGCGAGCACCTCCCGCGCCGACAGCCACGGTTCGAATCCCGGTGTGTCCGGGCAGTATCCGACCGCGCCGAGTCCGATCGGCACCCGCACCGCGCCCGCGCCGACCGGTTGCAGGCCCAGCACGCCGCGAATGAGGGTGGTCTTGCCCGCCCCGTTGAGTCCGATCAGTCCGACGACGCCGGGTCCGTCCACGGTCCAGTCGACGCCGTCGAGGGCGGTGAAGTCGCCGAAGCGCACCGAGACGCCGGTGACCTCGAGGTACGGCTCAGCCACGGGCGCCGCCACTTTCGCGACCCACCGTCAGGTAGATGATCCCGCCGATGGGAATGCTGACCACGCAGATGATCGCCCACGCCCATGTGGGCAGGTACTTCACCTGGGACCGGGACAGGTCGTACCAGCAGAAGCCGACGAACCCGACCGCGATCACGATCAGCGGGACCAGTGCTGCCACCGGAATGTTGGACACCGCGATTCCTCTCCCCGTTCGACCCGTCCATTGTTACCAGATCTGAGAACATTATCAAGGACGGTAGCCTGCGCTGCTAGTGTCGACGCGGTGAACTCCGTCGAACTTCTGCTCCATCCGGTTCGGCTGCGCATCGTGCAGGCCTTCCTGGGCGATCGGACCCTCACCACCAGCGAACTGAACGCCGAGCTCGGCGATGTGCCCGCAGGCAGCCTGTATCGCCACGTCGCCCGGCTGGTGGCCGCCGAGGTCCTCGATGTGGTCGCCGAGCGCCGGGTGCGGGGCACCATCGAACGCACCTACCGGCTGCGGCTGGCCGCCGCTCAGCTCACTCCGGAGCAGCTGGACGCCATGGGCCCCGAGGACCATCGGCGCGCCTTCATGGCCTATATCGCCGGCGTCATGGCCGATTTCGACCGCTACGTCGACCGCGGCGATATCGACTACGTCCGCGACGGGGTGGGTTACCGGATGGCGGGGCTGTGGCTCGACGACGACGAATTCGCCGCCCTCGGCGCCGACCTGGGCCGGATCATCGCGGCCCGGCTGGCCAACGGCCCCGGGCCGGGCCGCAGACGGCGACTGCTACGGACCATCGTGATCCCCGACGATCCGGCCGCCGCGGGCGAATCCGCTTCGGGGCGTGCATAATCGCGCTGTTGTCGAAGTGACTTAAGGGGTTTTCATGGGTGGCTCATCGATCGCGACGATGTTCCGGGAGCGGGTGGTGTATCCGGTGCGTACCGCGATCAGCACGGTGTGGGGAATCGGGACCTTCACCCGCACCGGGCAATTCGGTGACGGGCGCGAGGCGGCGGTGCGCGATCACGTGCTCGCCACCGCCGCGCAGGGCGACCCGGACAGCGTGCTCGCCGCCATCGACCGGTTCGCGCGCACCCGCAGCAATCTGGTGAACGTCGGCGACGAGAAGGGCCTGCTGCTGGATGCCGCGGTGCGCCGGGCGAATCCGACGCTGGCCCTGGAGCTGGGCACCTATGTCGGCTACAGCGCGGTCCGCACCGCCCGGGTGCTGCCCGCGGGCGCGCGGCTGATCTCGGTGGAGTTCAGCGCCGCCAATGCGGAGGTGGCGCGCGCCATCATCGCGCACGCCGGATTCGCGGACCGGGTGACCGTGGTGGTGGGCACCATCGGCGACGGCGGCGAGACCATCCGCGCGCTCGCCGAGGAGCACGGGATCGGCGAGGGCGCGGTCGATTTCGTCTTCGTCGACCACGACAAGTCGGCCTACCTCGCCGACCTGAAGCACATTCTCGACGCTGGCTGGCTGCACCCGGGCACCATCGTGGTGGCCGACAACATGCGTATCCCCGGCGCGCCGGACTACCTGACCTACATGCGCGAAGCCGAGGGCACATCGTGGCGCACCGTGGAACACGACACCCACATCGAGTACCAGTCCTTGCTCAAGGACCGGGTACTCGAGTCGGAATACCTGGGCTGACAGGCCGACCCGCCGCCGGCATGGCGCGGCAGCGGTCCGCGGCGGTCCGGGGGCTCAGTTCGAGTCGCCGGACGCCGCCGTGGTCAGCGCCCGGGTGATCGAATTCGCGAGAGCGGCGATGTTCTCGGGCAGGTCGAGGTAGAAGTGTCCGCCTTCGAAGGTGGCGAGATCGAAACGGGCGGCGGTGAAGTCGCGCCACTGCCCGGCCTGGGCGGCCGAGGTGGTCGGGTCCGAGGAGCTGACCAGGGCGGTGATCGGCGTGCGCAGCGGCGCGCCGGTCTCGTGGCGGTAGGTTTCCACCGCGCGATAGTCGGTGCGCACCGCCGGGAGGACCAGATCGGCCAGCCCCGGTTCGTCGCGCAGGATCCGCACCGAGGCCGGATCGTTCGACAGCCGTTCGAGTTCGGCGATGAGGCCCTCGTCGGGGCCTTCGTGCAGGCGTCCGGATTCCTCGTGCACCGGCGCGGGACGTCCCGATACGAACAGGTGCGTCACCTCGCGCCCGCCCGCCTCGACCCGGCGGGCGGTCTCGTAGGCGACGGTCGCGCCCATGCTGTGCCCGAAGATGGCCAGGCGCACGTCCTTCGGCCACGCCAGCAGGTCGGTGGCGGCGTGCCCGGCCAGTTCGGTGAGCGCGGGGACGGGCGGGTCGCCCAGGCGGTCCTGCCGGCCCGGGTACTGCACGCCGAACACCGCGGTGCCCGCGCCGAAGCGTTGGGCCAGTTGCCGGTAGGCGCCGACCGAGCCGCCGCCGGGCGGGAAGCACACCAGCACGGTCTCGGGGGCGGGATCGGGCTTCAGTTCACGCAGCCACGCGGTTCCGGGGAGTCGATGGGCACTCATCCGATCGAGTATGCCCCGAGACATCGTGTCGGGCTCACAGGCGGTCCCGGCGTTAGAGTCGGCCCGTGGGCACCTATGACGCATTGGTTCGCGATTACGAGACCGGGATCGGGGTCACCGGGACGCCGGTGCCGCCACTGGATCCGGGCGCGAATCTGGCTGCGACACTGCCGGTCTGGGCGCTGGCAGGGGGCGCGGTCGCGGCCTTCGCCGGTGCGGCGGACCGGTGGCGCGGCGCCTGCGGGGTGACCCCGCTGCACAGCGTCGTCGATCCCGGTCGTGTCGCGGCGGCCTTCCAGAGCGACAGGCTGCTGCGGATCGATGGGCGGCAGCCACGGATGTTCGCGGAATTGTCGGGCTTCTTCGAAGCCGCGGACGCCTGGGTGCGGACGCACGCCAACTACCCGCACCATCGGACGCGCTTGTTGTCAGCACTGGATCTGCCCGCCGAGGCCGGGCGCGAGGATTTCACCCGACGCGTCGCGACGCTCACCGCTGCCGACATCGAACAGCGGGCAGCCGAACACGCCGCCATAGCGTTCCGGGTGCGTACCGAGCAGGAGTGGGCCGACAGCCCGCCGGGCCGGGCGGGCGCGGCGGGCCCGCTGGTCGCGGTCGACATCCGCAGTGACGAGGGCGCACTCGACTCGCCCTGCGCCGCAACGGCCTTGCTTCCGCTGCGCGGGATCCGGGTGCTGGATCTGACCCGGGTGATCGCCGGTCCGGTGGCGACGCGGGCATTGGCCCTGCTGGGAGCCGATGTGCTGCGGATCGACCCGCCCGGGTTGCCGGAGATCGACTGGCAGTTCCTGGACACCTGTCAGGGGAAGCGCTCCACTGTAGTCGATTTGCGCACCGGACTTCCGGTATTTCGCGAATTGATCAGCAATGCAGACATAATCATCTCCGGTTACCGACCGGGCAGCTTGGAACGGCTCGGAGTGCGGCCCGGCGATATTCGTCCCGGAATTGTGCACGGCCGAGTTTCGGCGTGGGGTGAACACGGCCCGTGGGGCGATCGGCGCGGTTTCGACAGCATCGTGCAGGCCACATCCGGAATTTCTCTGATCGAAGGCACGCGGGATAATTCGCGCGCCGAACCGGTCGTGGGCGCGCTCCCGGCCCAGGCGCTGGACCACGCCAGCGGGTACCTGCTGGCGGCGGGCGTGCTGGACGCGCTGTGCGCGCGCCGGGCCGACGGTCGCGGCCGCGATGTCCGGGTCGCGCTGGCCCGCACCGCATCCTGGCTGATCACCGCACCGGGCCGGACACCCGGCCACGCGGACGCACTGGTCCCGGATCCGCGCTACGCGGTGACGCACGCGGCGGTACGTACCATGGGCCCGGCGCTGAGCGAGTATCCGGACCATCCGTGGCCCGCTCCAGCGTACGGATCGAGCGCCCCCGACTGGAAAGCCCGACCGGACGGTTCGTAACTTCGGCGAATGTATACAAGCTGCTGCAAACACACCCGCAAGCACATCCGCGAAATAGTCGAATTGCCTTGCAATGCAGCACTTTCGACACGCCGCACTTATCCCACGCCCGGCGTTAATAAATGAGACCCTGAAACCGACATCAAAATTGTCGACCTGTGTGTCGACATGCGGATGGAGGACGTCACCGTGGACACACCTGCTCCCTTGCTCACCGCCGCCGGCGACGTCGGCGCCACCAAGGTAGGGAGACGGGAATGGGCCGGACTGTCGGTGCTCGCACTGGCGTGCCTGGTCTACTCGATGGACCTGACGGTCCTGCACCTGGCGGTGCCGCAGATCAGCGAGGTACTGCGGCCGACCAGTTCCCAATTGCTGTGGATCATCGACGTTTACGGATTTCTCGTCGCGGGGCTGCTGCTCACCATGGGCACCATCGGCGACCGCATCGGCCGCCGCCGGTTGCTGATGGTCGGCGCGGCCGCCTTCGCGGCGATCTCGGTGATCGCGGCCTTCGCGCCGTCCGCGCCGGTGCTCATCGCCTGCCGGGCACTGCTCGGTGTCGCCGGAGCCACCCTCGCGCCCTCCACGCTCTCGTTGATATTCACCATGTTTCGCGATCCCGGGCAGCGGTCGATCGCCGTGGGGGTCTGGGTGGGCTCCTACTCGGTGGGCGGATCCATCGGCCCGCTGGCGGGCGGGCTGATGCTCGAACACTTCTGGTGGGGTTCGGTGTTCCTGCTCGCGGTGCCGGTCATGCTGCTGCTCATCGCGCTGGCGCCGCGAGTGCTGCCCGAATTCCGCGACCCCGACGCCGGGCGCCTGGATCCGGTGAGCGCCGCGCTGTGCACGGCGGCGGTGCTGCTGGTGGTGTTCGGCATGAAGCAGGCCGCCCAGGACGGGCCCGGCCCGGTCGCGGTGGCCGCGCTGATCGGGGGGCTCACGATCGGGGTGGTCTTCGTTCGGCGCCAGCTCACGACGCCGGAGCCGATGCTGGACCTACGACTGTTCCGACTAGGCAGCTTCCGGACCGCCCTGACCATCAATATGGTCGCGATCTTCGTGGCCTTCGGATACGCCCTGTTCGTGGGCCAGTATTTCCAGCTGGTGCTGGGCATGTCGCCGCTGCGCGCCGGGCTGGCCACCATCCCCGCGGGCCTGGGCTTCATGGTCGGCTCGCAGCTGGGGCCGCGGGTCATGAAGGTGGTGCGGCCGGCCTACATGATCGGCGCGGGCATGGCCATGGCCGCCTGCGGGCTGCTGCTGCTCACCCGGATCACCACCTCGGGCGGCGTGGAGCTCACCATCGTGGCGTCGCTGCTGGTGTCGTTCGGTCTGGCACCGGTTTTCGGGGTGACCACCGAGCTCATCGTCGGCACCGCGCCGCCGGAGCAGGCGGGGGCGGCGTCCGGGCTCTCGGAGACCGGGGCCGAATTCGGTGGCGCGCTCGGGATCTCGATCCTCGGCAGCATCAGCATCGCCATCTATCGCAATCAGCTCAATGCCGGCCTGCCCTACGGCATGCCGGAACCCGATGCCCGCGCCGCGCGCGACACGCTCGGCGCCGCGCTCGAAGTGGCCCGGACCATGCCGGGCAGACTGGGCGCCTCCGTGGCCGACGCGGCCAAACACGCCTTCCTCACCGGCATGCACCTGACCTCGGCGATCGCGGCGGGGGCCGCGCTGCTGCTGGCCGTCATCGCCGTGACCCGGCTGCGGCACGTACCGCCCAGCTGAGCTCATTCGCCCCGGATCGCCGCCACCGCGGTGGTCAATTCGTCGCCGTCGAGCCAATCGGCGCCGGGCGCGACGATCATCTGCACAGCCAGGCCCTGGAACAGCACGAACAGCAGCTTCGCCACCGCGGCGGCCTGGTCGTCGGTCAAATCCGGATGCACCGCTCGCACCGAGGCCGCGATATCCCGGTGCGCCTCCGCGCTCGCCTCGGCCATGAAGACCTGCTGTGCCGGATCGCGCGCGATCTGCAAACCGTTCTCGGTGCTGAGCAGCAGCCCGTCGCGATTGTTCTGGACCACGTCCACGAAGCCGTTCCAGGTGGCGGCCAACGACTCCCAGAGGGTGCGCCCCTCCCCCGCGTCGCGAATGGCCGCGTCCATGCCGTCGCCGATCTGCGTGCCGACGCCCACCGTGATGGCCTCGGTGACCAACTGGTCCTTCGAGCCGAAGTGATAGCCGATGGCGGCGAGGCTGACACCGGCGGCACTCGCGATATCCCGGGCGGTGACCTTCGCCAGGCCGCGCTCGAGGACGGCCTGGCGCGCACCCGCCAGCAGGTCTTCTCGATTTCCCATGACCTCACCCTAGCAGCGTCTAAGACATTCGTTCCAGACGCCCGTATAAAACGTGTGGCCGGGCCTCGGAGCCATCCGGCATCGACCCCGCTACCCTCGAAGCCGTGCGGCAGAAGATCCTCATGGACAACGACACCGGCATCGATGACGCGCTGGGCCTGCTCTACCTGCTCGCCTCTCCCGAGGCCGAGATCGTCGGAATCGCCTCCACCGCGGGCAATGTGCCCGCGCCCCGGGTGGCCGCCAACAACCTGGCGCTCCTCGATCTCGCGCGGGCCCCGGAAATCGAAGTGGCGCAAGGGGCGCTGACACCCCTGGCGGTGCCGCTGCGCACCACCGAGGACACGCATGGCCCGCAGGGGGTCGGATACGCCGAGCTCCCGCCGGGCAAACGGGCACTGTCGAGTCGATCGGCCGCGCAGCTGTGGGTCGATCTGGTCCGCGAGTACCCCGGCGAGATCGTCGGACTGTGCACCGGCCCGCTCACCAATCTCGCCCTGGCGCTGCGCATGGAACCGCAACTGCCACAGCTGCTCCGGCGGCTGGTCATCATGGGCGGGGCGTTCAATCATCCGGGCAACACCACCCCCACCAACGAGTGGAACGTGCACGTGGACCCGGAGGCGGCCAAGGAGGTCTTCGACGCCTTCTCCGCCGCGCCCGCCGACCGCCGCCCGATCGTCTGCGCGCTCGACATCACCGAGACCATCGAGATGAAGCCCCCGCACCTGGCGCTGCTGGCCGAACGGGCGGGCAGCACGCCGGTGGAGCTGGTCACCGAAGACGATCCGCCACACGCTCGTTCGAAGGCGAGCAATCCGCTGGTGCGGTTCCTCACCGACGCGGTGCGCTTCTACTTCGACTTCCACAAGCTCTACGACCAGGGCTATCTGGCGCATATGCACGATCCGTTCGCGGCGGCGGTGGCACTGGACCCGAGTCTGGCCGTCACCAAGCCCGCGACGGTCGACGTGGAGTTGACCGGAACCCTCACCCGCGCCACCACCGTGGCCGACTGGGCGGGGATGTGGGGCCGGGAACCCAACGCGGACATCGTGGTCGCGACCGGGCCCGAGGAATTCTTCGAGCGGCTGATCGGCCGCGTCGGCGATTACGCGCGGACGGTGTTCGCGGAAGGAGATACCGACCGGTGACCGGCGGAACAGACCTCGACTACGTCACCGGATTCCGTGAGCGCCTCGGATTGCCCGGAATCATCGACGTGCATACGCATTTCATGCCCGAGCGAGTGCTGCGCAAGGTGTGGGGCTATTTCGACACGGCCGGGCCGCTGGTCGGTCATCGTGAATGGCCGATCACCTATCGCGACGAGGAGCAGGTGCGACTGAAGACGCTGCGCGGGTTCGGGGTCAGCGCCTTCACCTCGATGATCTATCCACACAAACCGGACATGGCGGCCTGGCTCAACGGCTGGTCCGCCGATTTCGCCGCCCGCACGCCGGACTGCCTGCACACCTCGACCTTCTATCCGGAGCCGGGCGCGCCCGAGTACGTGCGCGCGGCGCTGGAGTCGGGGACGCGAATCTTCAAGCTGCACATCCAGGTCGGCCACTACCACCCGGCGGATCCGCTGCTGGACGAGGTGTGGGGCCTGATCCAGGACGCGGGGACGCCGGTGGTGATCCACTGCGGATCCGGGCCCGCCGCCGGGGAATTCACCGGTCCCGAACCCATCGCGGCCCTGCTGCACCGGTTCCCGCGACTACGGCTGATCATCGCGCACATGGGCGCGCCCGAATACCGTGAGTTCCTCGACATCGCGCAGGCCCATGACAGCGTCCTTCTCGACACCACCATGAACTTCACCGATTTCTTCGAGGCCGCGGACCCCTTCCCCACCGACGAACTCCCCCGCGTGCGCGATCTGGGCGACCGCATCCTGTTCGGCAGCGACTTCCCGAACATCCCCTACCCGTACGGGCACGCGCTGTTCGCGCTGGAGCGCCTGGACCTCGGCGACGACTGGCTGCGCGCGGTCTGTCACGATAACGCGGCACGTGTCTTCGCTCTCGGGTAGGAACCTTCACGAAAGGCGGGCCGGTCATGCGGTTGGTCGCGGAAATCCTCGTCGGATTGCTCGCCGCGTTGCACGTCTACATCCTGGTCATGGAGATGTTCCTGTGGACCACGCCGCGGGTTCGCGCGAGCTTCGGCGCCACCGCCGAATTCGCGCAGGAGACCAAGGTGCTGGCCGCCAATCAGGGCCTCTACAACGGTTTCCTGGCCGCGGGCCTGATCTGGGGCCTGATCGCCGCCGATCCGGTCGGCCAGGCCGCGAAGATCTTCTTCGCGGCCTGCGTGGTGGTGGCCGGACTCTACGGCGCGGCCACCGCGAGCCGGCGGATCCTGTTCGCCCAGGCGGTGCCGGGCGCGATCACGCTGGCCGCGGTGCTGATCGCCGGGTAAGCGGCTAGCTGCCGGAGACCCTGAGCGCGATCTTGGCGTTGCGGCCCGGCCGTTCGCTCGCCGCGGCGGCCTCGGCGGCCTGCTCGAGCGGGTAGGCGGTCTCGACGGGCAGATCCAGCACGCCCTGGGCGGCCAGGGTGACCAGTTCGGTGATGAGCCGGCGGCGCGCCTCGCCGCCGATCTCCTCGGCCCGCTTGGAACCCCAGAAGCCCTTCACCACGGCCTGTTTGAAGATGATCGGGCCGGGATTGAGCACCAGCGGCTGCCCCGACAGCGCACCGAAGGTGATGAGTTCGCCGCGCGGCGCCAGCACCGTGAGCAGGTCGTTGGCGGCCTTCCCGCTGACCTGGTCGACGGCGCGCACGATCGGCTCACCGCCGGTGACCTCGGCGGCCCGCTGGACCCAGTCCGCGGACTCGGTGTCGAGCACCGGTTCGAAACCCAGCTCCCGCAAGGACTTCGCGGCGGCCTCGCTGCGCACCAGATTGAGCACCTCGACACCGCGGGCGCGCGCCAGCAGGTTGAGCAGCCGCCCGACCGCGCCATTGGCGGCATTGATCGTGATCCACTGCCCGGGCTCGACATTCAGGTCCTCGAGCAGCATGAGCGCGCTCAGCGGCATGGCCAGCAGCTGGCTCGCGGTGGCGTCGGACACCGAGTCCGGCACCGGCACCACACCGCCCGCCTTCGCCACGAAATACTCCGCCCACGCGCCCTGCACACCCGAGACCGTCACGCGCTGACCGACTTCCAGGCCGGTGACGCCCGCGCCGAGGGCGTCGACGCGGCCGACCGCCTCGGTGCCGGGGACGGCGGGCAGCTCCGGCCGGTAGCCGTAGATGCCGCGAATGATCGCCAGGTCGTGATTGTGGATCGGGGCCAGCGTGGTCGCGACCCGCACCTCGCCCGGACCGGGCTCGGGCACCGGCCGTTCCGAGGAGGTCAGCACGTCCTTCGGCTCGCCGAATGCTTCGATGACCACCGCGCGCATGGGAGCGTTCATCAGGGGTTCTCCTTCGATCGGGGGTGGGCGGCCAGGGCCGCGGTGAGCCGTTGCAGCGTCGTCCGCAGGTCGGCCAGTTCGGTGGAGGACATGCCGGAGATCCGCTCGGCGCGTCCGGGGATGTGGCAGGCGGCCGAGCGCAGTGCGCGGCCGCGATCGGTCAGGCTGATCTCGACGCGGCGTTCGTCGGCCGTGGAGCGCCGGCGGGCCACGAAACCAGCCGACTCGAGCCGCTTCAGCAGGGGTGAGAGCGTGCCCGAGTCCAGGTCCAGCGCGGCGCACAGGTCGCCGACAGTTCGCTCGTCCCGCTGCCAGAGCGCGGCCAGGACCAGATATTGCGGATAGGTGATGCCGAGCGCGTCGAGCTTCGACCGGTACAACCCGGTCATCGCCCGCGACGCCGCGTACAGCGCGAAGCACAGCTGGTTCTCCAGCGCCTGCTCATCGGTCACGTACAACACGGTAGCCGGCAATTAGATTGTGCACAATCTATCTGCCGGTCTGCTCCATCACATCGCGATGGGCGATTGAGCCGTGCGGTTTCGGGCCGTCCGACCAGATGGCCGGCACGCAACGGCAACCGAACAGCTACGGTTCCGCGTTGCCTTCGCCATCGTCGTCGAGGTCGGACAGCGTGCGTTCCCGGCTCACCCGCACGTGGGCGAGCGCGGCCGCGGTGGCGCCCTCCACGTCGTGCGCGGCGATGGCGTCGATGAGAGCGGTGTGCTCGCGCAACTGCCAGTCGTGGGCGTGGCTGCTGCCGCGGATCATGCGCAGCCTGCCCATCAGTGGTTCCAGGGTCGTCTTCAGGTGTGGATTGGCGGCGATGTCGACGACCGCCTCGTGGAATTCGGTATTGATCCGGCTGATCTCCGCGTGGTCACCGCCGGCGGTCGCGATCTCGGCCCGCGCCACGATGTCGCGCAGCCACGCGATGTCGGCGTCGGTGGCGATCGAGGCGGCCAGCCGGAAGGCCAAGACCTCCAGCGCTTCTCGCACGTCGAACAGATGCTTCACATCGGTTCGGGTCAGCTTGGTGACGATCGCGCCGCGCCGCGGCACCGCGGTCGCGATGCCCTCGGTCACCAGCCTGCCCAGGGCTTCCCGGACCGGCACCCGCGACACCCCGAACTCCTCGGCGAGCACCAGTTCGACCAGGCGCTCGCCCGGCGCCAGGCGGCCGTCGGTGATCCGCGCCCGCAACTCCTCGTAGACCTGTTCGCCGAGCGAGTTGTCCCGGTCGCCCAGCCGGGTGGCAGCTGTCCGCCGATTCCGCACCTGTTCCCCTGTTCATTTCACCTGGTTGGTCGCTCGGGCCACCGCCATCCTGACAGCCGCCGGGACCGGTTGGACGATCGGTGTTGCCGAGCGCGTCGCGAGCGCCGCGGCCGCGGCGCCGAGCGGTCCGCCGCCGATGACGATCGCGGCCGCGCCGTCCTCGCGGACGGCCCGTTCGCACGCGCGCGCCAACGCGCCCTCGAGCCGATCGGGAGCGGCCAGCAGGTCCGCGAACTCCCCTGCCGTACAACGAATTCCAGTCAACTGCGATCCGACGCCATAGGTGTCGGCGAGTCGGCGCAGCGACGCCGTCAGCGCCGGGGTGGTGGTGACGATCGCGAAACGGCGCCCGTCCGCGGCCGCCTCGGCCAGGGCCGCCTCGGCCAGGCCCGTCACCGGCACCGCGGTGGCGTCACGCAGCGCCGCGAGTCCCGGGTCGCCGAACGCCCCGACGATGTACCCGCCATAACGGTCCGGGTCCAGTGTCGCGGCCAGCCCGGCGACCGCGGCCGCGCCGGTGGCGAGCTCACCTTCGTCACCGATCAGCGGGACGCCCTCGCGCACAGTGTGTCCCGCCACGGGCACCCCCGCGGGCGCGTGTCGTCGCGCGATCGCGAGCATCCCGGCGGTGATCCGGTGGCTGGTGTTCGGATTGATCAGCAGCAGCGGCTTCACCTCCGCGGTTCCAGGTCCAACAGCCGTTCGGGATTGTCCCTGATCATCAGCTGGATTTCGGCCGGGGTGAATTCCAGGTCGAGCAGCGAGCTGATCAGCATGCGCATTCCTTCGGCCGGAGTCGGCTGGGAGCCGATCCCGTAGTCGGTGCCGAGGATGAAATGCTCGACGCCGATATCGCGGATCTGCCGGGCCCACGGGACGATGCCGGAATACTCCGGCGCGTTGGCGATCCCGGCGATCTCGTCGGCCCATTCCCGCTCGACGTAGTAGTTCGTGCGCGGCAGGCCGCGGTGGAACATCCAGTCCGAGACCGCGCCCTCGAGCAGAACTCCCTTGGCCGCCAGCTGTTTCTGTTGTTCGGTGCTGAGCCGGCCGCGGCACGGGTGGGCCACGACGATCTTGCGGATTCCGGCGTCGAGGGCCAGCTCGGCCAGCCGGATCGCCTCCTCGGCGGAGACGTGCCCGGTATTGAGGTGCACATCGGGCCGCTCGGCGATCAGCGCGAGGATCTCGGACAGGTCGTCGGGAACGCTGCCGTCGAGCGGGATGCGGATGGCGCGCGACAGTTCCTGCTCGACGAACTTCGGGTAGCGATCCTTGAACGGCACCGGCTTTCCGTCCACGTAACTGCCTTCCCGGCTGGCCATGAAATGCGTGCAGTGCGCGCCGAAGTGCACGAATTTCGCGCCCGCGCCGTAGTGCAGCGCGGTCTTGACCGCGCGCGGGTTCATGCCGCCCAGGTTGGAGGTGAGGATGATGCCACCGAATACGTCGATGCCGGGAACCTGGCGGGCGGTCAGCAGCGCCGTCCCCGAGCTGACGCCGAGGGTGTGATCGAGGTACATCACCGCCCGCATGCCCGCGGCCTTGGCTTGTTCGGCGATCTGGAAGGGATCCAGGCGGCCGGGGCACGACCGCAGCCACGGCCCGGCGTGGATATGGACGTCGATCGCGTCGCGGATCAGTTCGTCGGGCAGTTCCATCGTCCTGACGACGGGCGCGGTGTCCGGGGCGGTCACGGATTCTCCTGTTCGGTGCGGTGGTCGATCAGTGGGCGAGGCGGACGAGCTTGGGGTTGAAGATCACGAACGACGGATCGTTGGGCATCGCGGCGACTTTCGCGTCGGTGACCACGACGGTCGCGGGGTTGGCGATGTTCATCGCCACGCCGTCGTCGAGGATGGCCTGCTGAGCCTGACGGAACGCGGTGCAGGCCGCGGCGGCGTCGGTGGCCCGGGCGCCGTCGGCGAGCAACTGGTCCACGCGCGGATTGCTGTAGCGCGCCCAGTTGTTCGAGCCGACCGCGGCGGTGGCGAACCGCTGCGCCAGCCAGGCGCCCACTTCGGGATAGTTCGGGTTGTCCCACAGCACACCCAGATCGGGTTCGGTGGCGGGAGTGGCGATCATCTGCAGGTACTGCGGGAACGTCACCGGCTTCAGGTTCACCGTCAGGCCGATCTGCGCCAGATTCGACTGCAACAGGGTCGCGGTGGCGGCCTGCTCGGGGAATTCGGCCTGATACACCATGGTCAGCGACTTCCCGACGGCTCCGGACTCAGCGACCAGCGCGCGGGCGCGGTCCAGATCCTGGTGTCCCGCGGCGGTTTCGGTGCGGCAGTTGACGGCGGGGGCGACCAGGCCGGTGGCCGCGGCCCCCTGTCCGCCCAGCACGGTGTCGAGGTGCCCGCGATAGTCGTAGGCCAGCTGGACGGCCTGTCGGACCCGCTTGTCGGCGGTGATGCCGCCGGAGGCGTTCATCATCACCATGGTCTGGTTGAGGGTGGGCAGCGAGGTCGCGGTGAACCGGTGATCGGCGCTGACCGTACGCAGGTCGGCCGCGGCCAGCCGGGCGGTGAGGTCGATGCCGCCGGACCGCAGTTCGGCCGCGCGGGTGGCCGATTCGGTGATGTAGCGGAAGGTCAGGTGTTCGGGGCGAGCGCCGTCGAACTCCCGGTACCCGGCCGACCGGGTCAACTCGAGTTCGGTGTTGGCGGTGTAGGCGTCGATGGCGTACGGGCCCGAGCCCGCGTCGTTGGTGGCCAGCCAGGACTGCGCGTGATCAGTGCCGGCATGGCTCTCGACCAGCCGGGAGTCCAGGATGTACACCTTGCTCAGCACACCGGCGAATTGCAGGTCGGGCTGGGTGAGCTTGATGGTGACGTGGGTGTCGTCAGCGGCGGTGGCCGAGTCGAGGTCGGGCAGGTATCCGGCGACGCCCGCGCCGACCTGCTTGATCCGCTCCAGCGTGTAGACGACATCCGCTGCGGTCAAGGGGTTTCCGCTGTGGAATCGCACGCCTTCGCGCAGGGTCAGGGTGAGGGACCTGCCGTCGGGCGAGTAGGTCCACGCGGTGGCGAGCTGGGGTTGCAGCGCGCCGCTCGCGTCGTAGGCGACGAGTGTGTCGTAGACGCCGGTGACGGCCAGGTCGTTCTGGATGTCGGAGGCCTGTACCGGGTCGAGGGTGCGTGGGGCTTCGGCGATTCCGATGACCACACGGGATCCGGTTGCCGCGGAGTCGGTTCCGCACGCCGCCGAGAGCACCGCGGAACCGAGCGCGAGAGCTGCGACGAGCACTCGTAAAGGGGTTTTTCGCATGGGGTGATGCCTGTTCTCGAGAGGGGTTGGTGGGTCGGCGAATACACGCCGGAGTCCGGGGTTCAGGCCCGATCGGCGCGCCGGGCCTGCTGTCGTGCGGCGCGCCGCGCGCGTTCGGCGGCCGGGTCCAGGCGGGGCACGGCGGCCAGCAGCCGCCGCGTATCCGGCGAGACAGGTGCGTCGTACACCTGGTCGCGGTCGCCGTCCTCGACGACGCGACCGTCCGACAGCACCACGACCCGCTGGCACAGGTAGCGCACCACCGCCAGATCGTGGGCGACGAACAAGACGGTCAGCGAGAGCTCCCGCCGCATGGTCGCGATCAGGTTCAGGATGTCGGCCTGCACCGAGACGTCGAGCGCCGACACCGCCTCGTCGCAGATCAGCAGCCGCGGCCGGGTGCTGATCGCGCGGGCGATCGCGATGCGCTGACGCTGCCCGCCGGAGAACGAGCGCGGATAGCGGGCGAGCGCGTCGGCGGGCAGGCCGACGCGGGTCAGCGCATCGGCGGCCGCCGTGCGCAGCCGGTCCCGATCGCGCAGACCGCCGATCCGCAGCGGCTCGGCGACGATGTCTCCCACCGTCATTCGCGGATTCAGGCTGGTGTAGGGGTCCTGGGAGACGATCTGGATCTCGCGCTGCACCCGACGCCGCGCGTCTCCGCGCACGGTGGCGACATCCAGGCCGTCGTACCGCACGGTCCCGGTATCGGGGTGATCCAGCCCGAGGACGCAGCGCACCGTCGTGGTCTTGCCCGAACCGGACTGGCCGACCAGGCCGACCACCTCGCCGACCGGCACCGAGAAGCTCACCGCGCGCAGCACTTCCCGGCGCCGGGCGCCGCGGCCGAAGGCCTTCGTGATTCCGTTCACCTCGAGCAGTGGGCTCATGATGCTCCGTTCGATGGGTCGGTGGCGTCGGGCAGCCCGAGGTCGGCCACCGAGACCAGCGGGATCCCGGGATCGCGGTCCAGGGTGGGGGTCGCGTCCAGCAGCGCCCGGGTGTACGGGGCCGACGGCCGCGCGAAAAGGTCGTCCACGGGGGCGTTCTCGACCATGCGGCCCGCGCGCATGACGTAGACCCGATCGGTGGCGCCGGCCACCACGCCCAGGTCGTGGGTGATGAGCAGGACCGCGAGCCGCAGATCGTCGGACAGCTCCACGATCAGATCCAGCACCCGGTCCTGCGCTTCGACGTCGAGGGCGGTGGTCGGCTCGTCGGCGATGAGCAGCGCGGGCTGCCCGATCAGCGCCGCCGCCAGCACCATCCGCTGCCGCTGTCCGCCCGAGACTTCGGAGGGGTAGGCACGCAGCCGCCGCCGGGCGTCGGCCACCCCGAGCCGCTCCAGCATCCGCGCCGCCTCCGCGGTGGCCTGCCGGTTCGAAACACCACGCTGCACCAGCGATTCCGTGATCTGGTCGCCGACGGTCAGCACCGGGTTCAACGCCGACATCGGATCCTGGAACACCATGGCCACGACCTGGCCGCGCAGCTCGCGGACCTCCGCGTCGGACGCGCCGATCACCTCACGCCCGGCGACCCGGATCGATCCGCTCAGCGCCAGCCGTGGATCCAGGCGCAGGATCGAGCGGGCCGTGATCGATTTGCCGGAACCCGATTCGCCGACCAGCCCGACCCGCTCCCCCGGCCAGATCTCCAGATCGACACCGTGTACGAGCGGAATGCCCGCTCCGGGTAGCGCATTCGGTGCCGGTACGCGGACCCGCAGATCCTGGACGCGCAGTAGCGGTGCGATGGTGCGGTCGATGTCGCGTGGTCTCACGATGTCGTCTCCGGGTCGAGGCGGACGCGCAACGCGTCCCCGAGGATGCCGAAAGCCATGGCGCACAGGGTGATCAGGAGACCGGGAAACAGGGCGATCCACCACGCCGTGGTCATGAACGCCTCTCCGGCGGCGACCAGGTTGCCCCAGTTGGCGTCCGGTGGCGGCGCGCCGACACCGATGAACGCCAGGCCCGACATGATCACGATCGAGCCGCCGACCTCCATGCCCGCCGCCACATAGATCTGGTCGAGCGAGTTGGGCAGCAGATGGCGGCGAATCAGCCACAGCCGCCGTGCCCCCATGCGCCGGGCGCCCTCGAAGTAGGCCTGGGACATGGTGGTGCGGACCGTGGTGCGGGCCAGGCGCGCGACCCCGGGCCACAGGGTGACCACCATCGCGATGACCAGCGCGTGCTGGGACGGGCCCAGCGCCGCGGCGATGCCGAGGGCGAGAACCAAGGTGGGAACCGCCATCACGATCTCGCAGATCCGCATGATGGAGGCGTCGAGCCAGCGCGGCGCCAGGGCCGCCGTGACCGCGACCGCCACACCGATGACGGTCGCCGCCAGCGTCACGCCCACCGCGGCCAGCAGGGTCTCGGACGCCCCGGCCAGGATCCGGGAGGCCATATCGCGCCCGAGCTCGTCGGTGCCCAGCAGGTGCTGGAGACTCGGGGACCGCAACGCCCGCGGCGGGTCGGCGTGATAGGGGTCGTAGGGCGTCCAGACCGCGCCGACCACCGCGAGCGCCACCATGACCAGCAGCACTGCCATCGCGGCACGGTCGACCAGTCCGGATCGGTTGCCCCACCAGGCTCGTGCCGACCGAGCGGGCCGCCCCAGCAGCTGGGCGCCCAGGGTCACCGGCGGCGCGGCGGGCGCGGTGGGAGTGTCGACGCGGGTCATCGGACCGCCTCCGGCAGCAGGGCCGACCGCACCCGCGGGTCGAGCCGGATCTGGGCGAGGTCGACGAGCAGGCTCGCGCCGGTGACGACGACGCCGACGACCAGCACGCCGCCGAGGATGGCGAACGTATCCTGGCTCAGCACAGCGCGATTGAGGTAGGTGCCCATGCCGGGTGTGGCGAACACCGTCTCCACCAGCAGCGCTGATCCGATCAGCCAGCCCAGCTGCATACCGAGCAGGGTGACCGAGGAGGTCAGGCTCGCCCGCAGCGCGTGATGGCGCACCACCCGGCGGCGGCTGAGCCCCTTGGCATAGGCGAAGGTGACGAATTCGGTGTTCAGCGCGCCGATCATGCTGGTCCGCACATTGCGGGCCAGATGCGCCAGAAACGGTGCCGCGAGCGCGAGCGCCGGCAGGATCAGGTGGCGCGCCACGCTCGCGAACGCGGCGCCGTTGCCGCTCAGCAGGGCGTCGAGCAGGGTGAAGCCGGTCAGGTGCCGGGGCGTCAGCCCGATGTCGGAGCCGCCCGAGATCGGCAGCACGCCAGCTTTATCCGCGACGCCGAACTGCAGCAGGATGGCCAGCCAGAACACCGGCGCACCGCCGAGCACCGTCAGCAGCAGCCGCAGCCCGGTATCGACCGGACGCCCGGCGTTGACCGCGGCCACCACCCCGATCGGCACCCCGGCCGCGACGATGATCAGCAACGCCACACCCACCAGTTGCAAGGTGTTGGGCAGCAATGTGCCCAGATCTGCCGCCACCGGCCGGTGGGTCACCGCCGAGCGCCCGAAGTCACCGTGCAGGGCGCGGGTCAGGAACGACAGGTACTGCTGCGCCCACGGCCGGTCCAGGCCCAGCGCGACGCGGGCCTGCTCGACCTGCGCCGGTGTCGCGTTCTGCCCGGCCGCGATGCGCGCCGGATCGCCAGGAATGATCTTGGTCAGCAGGAACACGATCGTGGCGATGCCCCACACGCAGACCAGGGCCTGAGCCAGCCGGGCCGAGATGAATCCGGTCATGCTCGGCTCGCCTCCTGACACGCCGAGGCGGCAGCGCGCAGCACCCGAGCGCTGTCGGCGAAGAACACCGACTCCTCGTCCTCGGTGGTCGGGTTCCGCAAGTCCGCCAGCGTGGGACCCGTACCGCCGGCGGCCCGCTCGGCACAACGGGTGGCCTGCGCGCGCAACGCCGCGAATTCCTCGGCGGTCAGGTCGGTGTGCGAGGCGACCCAGCGTTCGTCGTGAATGAACAAGGTCATCTCCGCGCGCGCCCCGCTGACACCCTCGATCGACAGATTCAAGGCCGGGTTGTGCGCGAGCAGCGGGGCCAGCAGCGCGGGCCAGTCGATGAAGCCCGCTCCGGCGGGCACGACGAAACGGCTGTACCCGGCCTCGGTCTCGAGCAGCACCACATCACGAAGGTGGGTCTGGCGAACATACGGGGCGACCCGCGCGGCGGCCGCGGTCGGATCCTCGCCGCGGGCAACGACATTGGCGCAGTCGAAGGTGATGCCGAAGACGTCCGGCCCGGCCGTCTCGACCAGCCGCACGGTCTCCCACGAGGTGATCTCCTCGTGGGTTTCGATGTTCAGGTGCGCCCCGGTCCCCCGCAGCACGGGCGCGAGACCCCGGAGGTACTTCTGGGTAGCGGCCAGCTGATCGGACCAGTCCACGTCGGTGCGGAATCGGTCGCAGGCGTACAGGCCCGGCAGCGTGAACTGGTAGTTCGCGGTGGCGGTCCACAATTCGGTGATCCCCGCCGCGGCGAGGGCCTCGATGATGCGGATCATCCCGTCGCGGTAGCTGCCGTCGCCGAAAGCGCGGATCCGCGGCGCTTCCGGGGTGGCGTACGGATTGCATTTGGCCACCCCGACTTCCACGTACATCCCCAGCTCCGCGGCGGCCGCGGTCACCGAGGCCAGTTCCGCCGGATCGAGGGTCGCGCTGAGCTCGAACGGTGAGCGGAAGAACGCGCCCCGCAGGCCCGCGGCCCGCATGTGCTCGAGGGTGCCGACCGCACCCATCTCGGCCGCGCGTGGATATTTACTGGTGTCCGCGCCGATCGCGGGACGCGGGTCAGTCATCGATATCCACTCCTTCGGCCAGGTCGACCAGCCCGCGATGGAAGACGTCGGTGGGGTCGTAGGTTCGCTTGACGGCGACCAGCCGGTCGTATTTGGCGCCGTACACCGCCCGCGCGAGCGCGTCGTCACCGGCGACGGAGGTGAAGTTGATATAGGTGCCGCCGCCGTGCGGGGCGAGGTCGTCGGCGAAAGCGCGGGCCCAGCGCACCAATTCGGGCTTGTCGCCGGGATACAGCCAGTCCGCCCCGATGTTCACCGAGAACAGCCCGCCGATCCCCGCGGTGGCGTCGTCCTCCCGGGCGGCCGGATGCCTGGTGCCGGCGATCAGCTCGAATGGGCACAGCAGCTGGTGGGCGATGAAGGCGCTGGAGTTCAGGCTCTCCCCCGGGTAGGCGTCGCAATGCCGCAGGATCAGGTCGATGACCTCGTCGTCGAGCCCGGGCAGGGCGCTGTGCTTCCAGTAGTGCCCCAGGCCGTAGCGGAATTCGTCGTCGGTGGCGTGCTGCAGCGTGACGTGCTCGATGGTGCGCACGCTGTCGTAGATGGGCGGGGCCGCCGCGAACATCGGTGCGGTGGCGGCGGGTTCGGCGGCCGGGTCGCCGTAGTGCAGGGTCGCCACCGAGATCACCGGCGCGCCACGGTGTTCCGCGGGCAGCTGCGTCCAGTACTCGGGCGCCCGCAGGAGCCGGAGATAGGTGCCGATATGGGCGGGCGCGTCGGGGCCGAAGTCCCGGAACAACCGCAAGATCGGCGTGCGGTGCTCGGCGGCGAACAGCTGCTGGCGAATGGTCACCGGTCCCGGCACCGCCACGGTGCGGAACACGAACCGGGTGACGATCCCGTAGTTGTGCCCGGCGCCGCGCAGCGCCCAGAACAAGTCCGGATGCTGCTGCCGGGTCACCGTCAGCAGGCGGCCGTCGGCCAGGACGACGTCCATTTCCTCGACGTAATCGACGGTGGCGCCGAACATCCGGCCCAGATAGCCGACGCCGCCGCCGAGGGTCAGGCCCGCGACGCCGGTATGCGAGACCACCCCCGCGGGGACGGCACGCCCGGCCGGTGCCAGCGCCCGGTCCACCGGCCCCCAGGTGCACCCGGCGCCCACCTCGACCCGCTCGGTACGCGGGTCGTAGGCGATGTGGTCGAGCAGTGCGGTGTCGATGAGTACCGCGCCGTCCGCCACGGCGGTTCCCGCGAGATTGTGGCCGCCGCCGCGCACGGTGATCGAAAGGCCCTGAGCGACAACCCATCGCACCGCCGCGGCGACATCGTCCGCGCTCGTGCAGCGGACGATCGCGGCGGGGCGACGATCGATATCGGCGTTCCAGACCCGGCGGAGCCGGTCGTACCCCGCGCCGGTGGGATCCACGACCTCGCACGAGACCGCGGTTCGCAGTCCGTCGGCGAGCGACGTGCTTGCGGCAGGTGCATGCAAAGACACTCAGCTCCAACCCATTTCGATGATCGCGCGACGGAGGTGCCGCAGGAGACCGAGGCGATGGGGCCGTTCCCGGCGCCTCTTGTATACAGTGTGCCAACGCGAACGGGCGCTTGGTTTTCCGTGGTGTTTCGGGTTCGTAAATGGCCCGCCGGCCCGATTGGCGCGAAATGCTTTCCCGCACAGGCGGCATGGCACTAAGTTTCACTAGAACGCGTTCCACTAGGGGGTACGCCGATGCAGCGGGAGTTGTGATGACGCATGAGGTACTGAGCCGGATCGAGGAACTGTCTGGACAGTTCGCGGCGACCGCCGACGAGACCGAGCGCCTGGGAAAGCTCTCCGACGAGAGCGTGAAACTGCTGCGCCAGACCGGCATCATGCGGATGCTGCAGCCGACCGAGTACGGCGGCCTGGCCGCGCACCCGCGCGACTACGCCGAGGCGGTCATGGCCGTGTCCAAGAACTGCGGCTCGACCGGATGGGTGACCGGCGTGGTCGGCGCGCACCCGTGGGAAATGGCGCTGATGGATCGCCGGCTGCAGGACGAGGTGTGGGGTGAGAACCCCGAAGCGTGGATCGCCTCGCCGTACGCGGTGATGGGCGTCGCGAAGCAGGTCGACGGTGGGTACACGCTGAACGGGCGCTGGGCCTTCTCCTCCGGCACCGACCACTGCGACTGGATCTTCCTGGGCGCGTTGCTCGCCGACCCCGAGGGCAATCCGGTGATGCCGCCGACCGTGCTGCACGTGGTGCTGCCGCGCGAGGACTACACCATCGTCGACGACTCCTGGGACGTCATCGGGCTGCAGGGCACCGGGTCCAAGGACATCATCGTCGACGGCGCCTTCATTCCGGCCTACCGGACCATCGAGATGGAAGCGGTCGCCGAGGGCGAGCTGGCCGCCGAGCGGGCGGGCCGCACCGACACCGTCTACAAGCTGCCGTTCTGGTCGATGTTCCCGCTGGGCATCACCGCCGCGGTCATCGGCATCGCCGAGGGCGCGCTCGCGGCCCACCTGGACTACCAGCGCAATCGCGTCACCGCCACCGGCACCATGATCAAGGACGACCCGATCGTGCTGTCGGCCATCTCCGAGGCCGCCGCCGATATCGCCGCCTCGCGCACTCAGCTGCTCGACGGCATCAGCCGCCTCTACGACCTCGCCGACGCGGGCGAGCCCATCTCCTTCGAGGACCGATCCGTGGTGCGCCGCAATCAGGTTCGCTGCGCCTGGCGGGCGGTGGCGGCGGTCGACCAGATCTTCGCGCGGTCCGGCGGCAACGCGGCGCGGCGGCAGAATGTCATGCAGCGGTTCTGGCGTGACACGCACGTGGGATTGCAGCACGCCATCCACACGCCCGGATCGATCTACCACTCGACCACATTGACCACCATGGGCCTGGAACCCGAGGGCCCGCTGCGCATGATGATCTGACCGAGCCGGGTGTGCGGTCCGATAGCCGCGAAGCCGCGGCTATCGGACCACGCGATCTCTACCCCTTTTCGCCGCGGCGAAACCCGCTCGCGGCGAACACGCGTGCTGATGCCAGAAATTCGACGTCAACAGCGGGATACTCGCTGTCATGCATCGGCTGACGCGTTCCCTCGTTGCCTTGATCGCCATAGTTGCCGCCCTGGTGCCAGCATCCGCGCACGCCGACCCGGGCGGGGGTTCCGGCATCGTCGACGTGCGACCGCTCGGCGGCCGCCAATACGAGGTGACCGTCTACTCCGCCGCCATGGGCCGCACGATCCCGATCTGGGTGTCGCACCCGGACGGCCCGGCGCCCGCGCTGTACCTGCTGAACGCGGTCGACGGCGGCGAATCCGGCGGCCCCTGGTCCAATCGCACCGATGTCGCCCAGTTCTTCGCCGACAAACCGGTCAATGTCATCACCCCGATCGGCGGACGGGCCAGCTTCTACACCGACTGGATCTCCGACGACCCGACGCTGGGCCGCAACAAGTGGTCCACCTTCCTGATCCACGAACTGCCGCCGCTGCTGGAATCGCGCTTCCAGATGACCGGGCGCAACGCCATCGCGGGCGCGTCCATGTCCGCGACCTCGGCGCTGAATCTCGCCATCGAGGCGCCCGGCATGTACCAGGCCGTCGGGGCCTACAGCGGTTGCCCGCGCACCACCGACGCGGTGGCCCGCAATTTCGTGCGGTCCGAACTCGGCCTGTTCAGCGCGAACGCCGCCAATATGTGGGGGCCGGACAACAATCCGGCCTGGGACGCCCACGATCCGGTGATCAACGCGGACCGGCTGCGCGGGGTGGCGCTCTACATCTCGGCGGGCAATGGCGCACCCGGCGTGCACGATTCCCTCGCGGATCCGAGTATCGGCGGGAACCCGGCCACGCTGGCCGATCGCATGGCGGTCGGCGGGATCATGGAGACGGTGGTGCGCGGCTGTACGGACTCGCTGGTCGGCAGGCTGGCGGCGCTGGGGATTCCGGCGCAGGTCGCCTACCGCGACGGGACGCACGCGTGGCCGTACTGGCAGGACGACATGCACGATTCGTGGCCGCTCATCGCGGGCGCCCTGGGAGTTTAGACAGCCGCACCGGTGGGCCAGGTGATCTCGAGGTCCCGGACCTCGAAGCCCTGCGGGAAACGGAAGGTGCGAGGTGTCCCAGCGCGCCCGCCATGACGCTCGTAGAACGCGATGGCGGCCGTATTCTCCTCCAGCACTTCGAGGTAGACCGGACGCCCGGGGAATTCGGCCGCGGCCCATTCGAATCCGTGGCGCAGCAGCCGGGTCCCGATGCCGCCGCGCTTCAACGCCGGGCTGACGTGCAGGTTGTCGATGAGGATCCGGCCATCGGATTGTGCGGCCAGATAGATGAATCCGGCGAGCCCGGAACCGGATTCCGCGATGAACAGACTGCCCGGCGTAGCATCGCCCGCGAGCCGGGCGTGCCACATCCTCCGGTGGTCGCCCGCTAGAGCCCCGTCCAGATACGCCGCGGGCATGATTCCCGCGTACGCGGTGCGCCAGCTGGCCGTGTGCAGCGTGGCGACCGCCTCCGCGTCGGAGCCGAGACCGGGGCGGATCCGGACGGTCATGGCCGTCAGTCCCGTTCGTCGAAGGCCCGCAGGATCTGTTCCGCGGCCAGCGCCGGGGTGAGCGAGCCGTCGCGGATCTGCTGCTCCACCGGAGCGCGCAGGGCCTTCACGTTCGGGTTGTCGGACAGCCGCCGCAGGAGGTTGTCGTGGACCATGGTCCACGTCCAGTCGACCTGCTGGCGACGGCGCTTCTCGGCGAACTCGCCGGCCTCGGTGAGCACCCGGCGGTGGGTGAGCACGGTGTCCCAGAACGTGTCCAGGCCGGTGCCGTTGAGCCCCGACATGGTGAGAACCGGTGGCCGCCACAGGGATTCGCGCGGGTGCACGAGCCGCATGGCGCCCTGCAGTTCCCGGGCCGCGGCCTTGGCCTCGAGCTCGTACCGGCCGTCGGCCTTGTTCACGGCCACCAGGTCGGCGAGTTCGAGGACGCCCTTCTTGATGCCTTGGAGCTGATCACCGGTGCGGGCCAGGGTGAGGAAGCAGAAGACGTCGACCATATTGGCGACCGTCACCTCGGACTGGCCGACGCCGACGGTCTCCACCAGGATCACGTCGTAACCCGCGGCCTCGAGCAGCACGATGGTCTCGCGGGTCGCCTTCGCCACGCCGCCGAGGGTGCCCGCGGTCGGTGAGGGCCGGATGAACGCGGCGCGCTGCACCGACAGTCGTTCCATGCGGGTCTTGTCGCCGAGGATCGAGCCGCCGGTCAGTGTCGAGGACGGGTCCACCGCGAGCACCGCCACCCGGTGACCCTGCCCGATCAGGTACATGCCGAGCGCGTCGATGAACGTCGACTTGCCCACGCCCGGAACACCGGTGATGCCCACGCGATTGGACAGCGCCCGCCCCGCGTCGGGGGTCAGCCGCAGCAGCAGCTGCTGGGCCAGCTCCCGATGGTCGCTGCGGGTGGATTCGACGAGGGTGATGGCGCGGGCCAATCCGGCCCGCTCCCCCGCCCGCAGCGCGGAGTTCACCTGCGCGGCCTCTCGGTATCGAAGGCCAGTGGCGCCCAGTGCTTTCGGGTGGTTCGGCGG
>NZ_JBSGCY010000054.1:0-40594 GCF_053602115.1 Nocardia sp. NPDC004582
AGCTGGTAGGCGACCGTGAACAGCAACGGTCGCAGCCCATCGAACTCGTCCACCCCGGCCGGCCGATCCGTATCCATCCCCATGTCCGAAGCCTAACTCCGCCGCCAGATGCCACCGATGCTGCTCGATGAACCGCCCCGGCAAGGTCGCCGGAAACTGAACGGTGAGAAGCGCTTTCAGAGTTCCGTCCTGTTCGCCGAACTGGTGGCGGACCCCGCCGATGACCACACCGTCATCGAGAACCGCGTGCCCCGCGATCTGCAGCGGATACCGGGTGTCGACCGGAACGGTCAGCGCATCGCTCGCGGTGTAGTCGACCAGGAACCGGGCCGGCATGGGCGACCCGCCGGTGGTCTCGACGACCTCCTGACGACCATCGGGCAGGCCTCTGAGCAGATAGTGGTCCGGGCAGGCGGCGACCATCTCGGCCTCACGGTTGTCGGCGACCAGGTTCTCGAACCACGCCGCGAACCGTTCCGCGGAGTAGCCCGGGACCTCCAGGCGAATCGCGGAGTGTTCGGTCCGATCGCGGCTCAGCGCCAGCCCAGCGCGAGCCATCCGCTCCGACACGATCAGGTCCCGTTTGAGCAGTGCGTAGATCCCGGCGTGCCCGAGTCGAATCTTCAGTTCGGTCAACGCGACTCGCCGCACCTCGAGTGGCGCGTCGAGCAACTCCGCCATCGTGCGATCCGGCAGCAGTTCAGCGAGAGCCCGCTCCCCGAGCCGGGAGGCGAGCTTCTCCAGCACGGCGGCGGCACGCCGTGATTCCCACGCCCGCACCTGATCTCGCGCGATCCGCCGTCCACCCAGGTCCGCGCGAATCTCGATGGGCTCGGCCATATCGGTGTCCTCTCGTCCCCAGCCTTAACGCAAGTAAACCTAGCATTAAGACGAGAACGCCGGGAAGGCTAAAGCCGGGATTGTTAGCTTTCAACCTCCGAACCTGTTATGAACAGGGCATGGACCAGCCCGGAGACCGCGACCATCCGGATTCACCCCCGCGCCGCAGGACTGGAGGCCGATCCGCCCGAGTCCGCCAGGCCATCCTCGCCGCCACCCTCGACCAGATCGCCGACCACGGCATCGAGGGCCTCACCATCACCGAGATCGCCACCCGGGCCGCCGTCGCCGAGACCACCATCTACCGCCGCTGGGGCACCCGCACCGCCCTCATCGCCGACGCCATCACCGAACTGGCCGCCGAAGCCAACCCCATCCCCGACACCGGCGTCCTCCGCGAAGACCTCCGTCAACTGGCCGCCCAGATCTCCGCACTCATCACCCGCCCCGGCATCCCCCGCCTCCTCGGCGCCATCCTCGCCCTCTCCCCCGACCCGGAGGTAGCGGCCGCGCGCGAGCATTTCTGGACCACCCGCTTCGACCGGAGCGCCGCCATCGTCCACCGAGCCGTCGAGCGCGGCGAACTCCCACCCGACACCGATCCGCACGACGTGATGGAAACTCTCTCCGCCCCCTTGTATTTCCGCCTCCTCACCGGCGACCACCCCCTCGATCCCCCCTTCATCGACCGCTGCATCGCCCACACCATCACCCTCTACGCCACCTCGGGATAACCGAGACGCGGACGCCGCAGATGGTCGTTTGACCAGCAGAGCGGACGATCGGACACCCATCTGACATGGGTTCATTTCGGAATTGGGTCCGCAGGAGTAAACGGCGTGATCTAATTCCGCCAACTCGGGTGAATCCGTGCCTCGATGACGATGTCGAGGGCACCCGGTGCGTGGGAGAAACGATGGTGGACAGAAGTATGCAGCGGGCGGCCGGGTCTGTGGCCGCGTTCGCGGTGGCGGCCGGGTTCGCGGTTGCGGCTATGCCTGGCATGGCCTCGGCCGCGTCCGGGACGGTGACCTGGAACGACGGGAACAGCAAGTTCACACGGACCGTGTCGAACACCAGCCCGATCGCCGGCGAGGTCGTGACCGTGTCGACGACGTTCGAGCGGACCGGCATCCCGGTGGAGTACATCTACTCGATCAAGGACGCGCACCCGACCTGCCTGACCCCGGTCGCGGGCTCCGCGAAGATGGGCGGCGACCAGGTCTCGATCGACACCTCGGCGCCGGACGCCGTCAGCGCCTCGTTCAGCATCATCAAATACCCGGTGTACCCGAACATCTCGCCGAAGTCGCAGACCTTCGAGGTGCAGTACACCGTCGGCGTCAACTGCGCCCGCGACACCCCGCTGGCCACCTCCATGAGCTACACCGGCTCCCTCGGCGCGGGCAACTACACCAACAAGGGCCCGGCCATCACCGTGTCCAGCGACGCCGTGTCGACCACCGTGCTCACCGACGTGAGCGGCGCCAAGGTCAACACCCCGGTCACCCTGGAGGCCACCGTGTCCCCGGCGGCCGCGGGCGGCACCGTCCAGTTCAAGGCCGGCGACCAGGTCCTCGGCGACATCCCGGTCAACGCGAACGGCAAGGCCACCATCGTGTGGACCCCGGGCGCGGCGGGCTCGTACACCATCGGCGCGAACTTCTCCGGCCGCACCGGCGTGGCCGCCTCGTCCACCACCAAGGTGGTCACCGTGGCCGACGTGACGACCCCCACCCCGACCCCGACGCCCAAGCCGAGCACCGGATCCTTCGGATTCTGATCCCCGCCACGGGCTCGGCCGGCTACCCGCCGAGCCCGTGCTGGTGGGCGAACACCACCGCCTGAACACGGTCGCGCACACCGAGTTTGGCGAGCACCCGGGACACGTGCGTCTTGATCGTCTCCTCGCCGACACCCAGCGCGGCCGCGATCTCGCCATTACTGCGAGCGTCGGCCAGCAACAGCAGCACCTCCCGCTCGCGGGCGGTCAGCTGCGCCAGCTCGGGCGGCTCCACCGGCGGCGCGATCCCGGCCGCGAAACGCGGTGCGAGCCTGCGCGTCATGGACGGGTCGATGACCGCGTCACCACGCACCGCCACCCGGATCGCGGCCACAAGCTCTTCCGGGGGAAGACTTTTCAACAGGAATCCGCTCGCGCCCGCCGACAGCGCCCGATGCAGATTGGCCTCACTGTCGTAGGTGGTGAGCAGCAGCACTCTCGTACCACCCGCGGCGACGATCGCCTCGGTCGCGGCCAAACCGTCCAGCTTGGGCATGCGGACATCGAGAATCGCCACATCGGGGTGCGTACGAGCGGCAGCCTCGATCGCGGCGCGACCGTCACCCACCTCCGCCACACACTCCAGATCGGGGTGAGCGTCCACCACCGCGCGCAGGCCGGAACGGAAGACCGCGTGATCGTCGGCGATCAGGACCGTGATGCTCATGCGACTCCGATCGGAACGGAAACCCGGATATCCCACCGGGTTCCGGACGAATCGGCGCCGTGGGCCACGGTCCCTCCGAACAGTTCGGCTCGGCGGCGAATGCCGTCCAGACCGCGATGCACGTCCGCACCCGGCGCTCGGACCGCGATCGGATTGGTCTCGCGAATCTCGACCATCCCTGGGCGGTAAGCGATTTCGAGCTCGGCCGGGTCACCGCCGTGCCGCAGCGCGTTGGTCAGCAGCTCCTGCACGACCCGATAGAGCATGACGTCGAGCGACTCCGGCAGCACCGGCGCCGCGCCCGAGACCGTCACGCGTACGGCCAATCCCGCCTCCCGCACCCGCCGCACCAGGTCGTCGATATCGGCCAGCCCGGGCTGGCGCTCACCGTCGTCCTCGCGGCCGTGCAGCAGATCCAGCTGCCGCCGCAGATCCACCATCGCCGCCCGGCTACTGGTCTCCACCGCGCCGACCGAGCGGGCCGCCGACTCAGAGTCACTGCGCGACAAGGCCATTCGAGCCACACCCGCGTGAATCCCGATCGCGCTCACATGATGGGAGATGACATCGTGCAGATCCCGCGCGATGGCCTCCCGCTCATCGGCCAGCGCCCGATCCAGCGCCGCCCGCTGCTCCTGCCGCCGCAACCGCTCCCGCTGCTCCAACTCCGCGATATAGGCCCCGCGCGCCGCCGTGTACCGGCCCACCAGCCACGGCACCACCCCCGCCCCGAGCGCCGAGATCACCAGCCGCACCGGATTGTTCGCGCCCGCCAGCGCCGCCATGGCGTTCACCGTCAACGCGCCGCCCGCCAGCAGCGTCACGGTCAGCACCGACACCACCCCGCTCAGCCACGCGCCCGCCTGATACCCGGCCACCAGGAACCCGACATCGAAAACCCGCGCGGTGAGCCCGTAATGGTGGGCGAACCACGCCACCGACACCTTCACCACCACCTGCGCCACCGCCACCGCGGCCGCCGTCGCCGCCGGAGCCGCCAGCGCCAGATCCGCGGCCACCGTGGCCACGGTCAGGACGGTGGCCGCCACCGGCGCCAGGCCGAACCCACCGCACATCACCATCTGGGCGCCGTCCAGCACGGCCGCCACCGCGGCCACCAGCAGCGACTGCCGGGCCAGTGACCTGGTCACATCCATGGCCGCACGGTACCGCCCGGACCCCGCCTCCCCCGTGTGGGGGACGACCAACACCCGCGAACGCACAAGGGGCGCTTCGTCGATGACGAAGCGCCCCTCGCGGCTCGGCTCAGCGTGCGATCACGCGACGCCCTCGGCGCGGGCGGCATTGCCCACGGCCTCGGCGACCGCCGGGGCCACGCGCGGGTCCAGCGGGCTCGGGATGATCTTGTCCGCGGACAGCTCACCGGCGACCACATTGAAGATCGCCTCGGCCGCGGCCACCTTCATACCCTCGGTGATGCGGCGGGCGCCGGCATCCAGCGCGCCCTTGAAGACGCCCGGGAAGGCCAGCACATTGTTGAGCTGGTTCGGGAAGTCGCTGCGGCCGGTGGCCACGATGGACGCGTACTTGGCGGCGACCTCGGGGTGGATCTCCGGGTTCGGGTTCGACATGGCGAACACGATGGCCTCCGGCGCCATGGACGCGATGAGCTCCTCGGCGATGGTGCCCGCCGACAGCCCCAGGAACACGTCCGCGCCCGCGAGCGCCTCGGCCGGGCCGCCGGTCACGCCGCGCGGGTTGGTGCGCGCCGCCAGCGCGGTCTTGTACTCGTTCAGGTCGCCGCGGTCCCGGCTCACGATGCCCTTGGAGTCGAGCACCACGATGTCGGAGACGCCGGCGGCCAGCAGGATGTCGGTGCACGCGACGCCCGCGGCACCCGCACCCGAGACCACGACCTTCAGGCCCGACATGTCCCGGCCCTGCACCGCGGCCGCGCCCTTGAGGCCGGCCAGCACCACGATGGCGGTGCCGTGCTGGTCGTCGTGCATGACCGGGCAGTCCAGCGCCTCGACGACGCGCTTCTCGATCTCGAAGCAGCGCGGGGCGGAGATGTCCTCCAGGTTGACCGCGCCGAAGCTCGGGCGCAGGCGGATCAGGGTCTCGACGATCTCGTCGGGGTCCTTGGTGTCCAGCACGAGCGGGATCGAGTCCAGCCCGGCGAACTTCTTGAACAGCGCCGCCTTGCCCTCCATCACCGGCAGCGAGGCGCGCGGGCCGATGTCGCCCAGACCCAGCACGGCGGTGCCGTCGGAGACGACCACGACCAGGCGCTCGGCCCAGGTGTAGGTCTTGGCGAGGGACTCGTCCTCGGCGATGCCGAGACAGACCTTCGCGACGCCCGGGGTGTAGGCGATGGACAGATCCCGCTGGGTCTCCAGCGGTGCGGTGAGTTCGACCGAAAGCTTGCCGCCAAGATGCCCGGCGAAAATTTCTTCCGTGGTGATGTCGGACAGGTTCGCGCCGTTGGACGCTGGGGCCGCACCAGCATTCGAGGGGGCCACAGCGGCATTCACTGCTTCAGTCACGGGTGACACGCTTTCACTCCTGATCGGTTCGGACTCAACCGTTTGACGGTTACCGTTCGGTAATAGCTGTTTTTATGGTTTCGGTGCTCATATATATCTTTTCGCCGCGACGGAATAGTCGACGGCGGCACAGATCGTCGAGCGAGAACCGGAGGGGTGTGTCCGGACGAGACAGTCGGGGTGATCCCGGGTGAACCCGCGAGTCGGAGTTCGTGATCACCGAGTGTCCCGGGCCGGGCGGTGGCTGCGGCCGGGATCGGCCCATTCTGCCAGTCGCTGCGACGGGGTGCCAAATCGACCCCGGGTCCGTCGCGTCGCCTCACCATCGTTGCAGAGTAGGTCATCCGCGTCACGCGCGGGTGAACGGAAACTCGCTGGTGGGAACCCGAACTCGGAGAACTGTCACAACCCGGTCGCGGGGACGGCTGTGAGGTTGTCACGGGGGCTGGTCGACTGATCAGTAACCTACCGCCCGGTTCACGCCGGCGCCGCCTCGGCTACCACGGGTTGCGGTCGCACCCACACGGATTCGAGACCGCCGGAGAGCAACCGTACTCGCCAGTCACTTCCCGCACCGGGGTGGTCGGTACGCCGATGCATACCCCTGGTCTCGGTCCGGGCGAGCGCCGAATATTTGGTCCACCGGGCCACCGCGAGCAGCGCCGCGGCCTGCCGCGCCCACAGCCGGTCGGGCCCTTTTCCGCCCAGCGCCAATTCCACCCCCGGCCACAGACCGTCCAGTTCACCGATGCTGTCGCGCAGACTGCCGTCACTGCGCCAATAACTGCGCCGCAGCGGCAGGGTGTGCTCCTGGACCAGCCCCACCACCGCCCGCGGATCCAGGCGGGACTTGTCCCCCAGACCCACGCCCGGGACCGGCCGCGCCTTGCCCAGCTTGCGGCGCGTCGCCGCGAAACCCGCCGCGCCGGCGCCCGCCCACACCCCCGACGAGATCGACCACGCGCCGTTCTGCCCGCCGAAACCGCTGACCGCGCCGGTGATCGGCTCCCGGGTGGTGACATCCCCCGCGCCGTAGAGGCCGGGCACGGTGGTGGCGCAATCCGTTCCCACCAGGCGCAATCCACCCGTGCCGCGCACGGTGCCCTCCAGCACCGCGCACAACGGCACCTGACCGGTCAGGCTCGGACCCAGCCGCAGCAGCTCCGCGCGGACCGCGTCGGGTAGCTCGTCCAGTGCGGCGTACACCCGCCGGCCATCGGCGATGGCCGCGAAAGCCTGTGCCCGCGAACCACATCCCTGCCCCCACAGCACCGACCGCGATTCGTCGTACAGGGTCGCGAAATGCATGACCTGGTCCGAGGCGAACACCGCCGACACCGGGCGGCCCCCGAGCGGCCGCGAATCGGCCACCGGGGCCAGCGAATACGCGTTGGAGAACTCCATGCCCGACAGTTCGGCCCCGGCCTCCGCGCCCATGAGCAGGCCGTCCCCGGTATCCACATCGGTGCCCGCGCCGCCGGAGAGGAACGCGCAGCCGCCGGTGGCCAGCACCACCGCGCGGGCGCGCACCGTCCAGTTGCGGTCGCCGTGCAGCGCCACGCCCGCCGCACCGGACACCACGCCGTCCTTGTCGGTGATCAGCTGCAACGCCGGGTGATGGTCGAGGATGCGGACCCCCGCGATCACCATGCTGCGCCGCAGCCGCCCCAGGTACTTCGCGCCGTCGAGATAGACCCGCGCCGGACGCTCGGCGTGTTCGCCCCGGAAGCGGAAGCCGCCGTGCACCAGCTGTCCGACCCGGCGGTGCGTCTCCTCCAGCACCCGGTACATCCAGTCCGGCTCACCGAGCCCGCCGCCGTGCGCGAAGTTCTGCAGCACGGCGTCCTCGCGGGCCGCGCCCACCGGGATGTTCCACAGGGTGACCCCACCCCTCGCCGTCGGTCCACTGGATCCACAGCGGGCCTTGTCGGCGACCAATACCCGCGCGCCCGCGGCGGCCGCGGCAAGGGCGGCCCAGGCTCCGGCCGGGCCACCTCCCAGCACCAGCACATCGGCGTCGAATTCGGTCATAACGACAAATGTTCGACGACAGTTCAACCGGCCGCAACCGTTATGCGTATTTCAATTCCACCACTGCGCCCACAGCAGATATCCCGCTATCGCGAAAACTATCAAGCATCCGAAAAAAGCGGCAAAACCTTGACGCCTATCCGCATAAATCTGGGCGGCGACAACCGCCAGTGCGGCTGCCACATGCCACGTCACCGACTCCGCTCCGGGGCCCGGAAAACCGCGCCGAGCACCGATGCTCGCGGCCCCGGCGACGGTCACCGCCAGCACCACCGTGCCCCCGGCGACGATGCCGCTCAGACCCCGGAACACCTTCACGCGGTGATCACCGGAACCCCACTGGCTTTGCCCACAATTTCCTCGAATTGCGTTGGGTCGGTGGTGAATTCACCGAGCCGAATGGTCTTGTTGGCGCCGTGGTAGTCCGAGGAGCCGGTGGTCAGCAGCCCCAGCTCGGCGGCCAGCCCGCGCAGCACCTCCCGGTCGGCCTCGTTGTGATCGATATGGTCGATCTCCAGACCACCCAGCCCGACCTCGGTCAGCTCGCGAATGTGGTCCAGCGCCAGCAGCCGTCCCCGCTTGCGGGCGCGCGGATGCGCCACCACCGACACCCCGCCCGCCGAGGCCACCATCTCGACCGCCCGCCGCAACGGCGTGTCGGCCTTCTCCACGTAGTAGCGGCCGTGCGGAGCCAGCAGATCCTGGAACGCGGCATCCACCGTCGGCACCACGCCCGCCGCCACCAGCGCCCGAGCCAGATGCGGACGGCCCGCCGACGGGCCCACCGAGGCCATCACCTGATCCGGATCGATGGGCAGGCCGTCCGCGGCCATCTGCTCGGCCATCGCCCGCAGCCGCACCACCCGCTCGGCGCGCAACCGCTCCCGCTCCTGCGCGAAGGACTCGTCGGCCGGATCGAACAGGTAGGCCAGCAGGTGCACCGGCACCGGATAACCGTCCTCGCCGAGCCCCACACACGACATCTCCATGCCCCGGACCAGCGTCAGCCCCGGCGGCAGGGCGGCCACGGCCTCGGCCCAGCCGGAAGTGGTGTCATGGTCGGTGAGGGCCACCACGTCGAGACCGGCGGCGGCGGCCTTCGCGATCAGTTCGGCCGGGGTGTCCGTGCCGTCGGACGCGTTGGAATGGGTGTGGAGATCGATACGCACCCCACCTATCTTGCCTGCGGCGCAAACGATCACCCCGACCCGGGACGATTAGCATCGTCGATGTGTCCTCCTTGCCGCCGCTGCCCTCGTTCCACTGGCCCGGGCGGACCGGCGAACCCACGCCCGCCGAACCGGCCGCACCGCACGGCGCGATCGTCGACTGCGCCGTCTATGTGGACGGGCGGCGACTGTGGGACCACTGCACCTACAAGAACGCCCTCGCCGAGGTCCGCGAGCGCAAGGACGGCTTCGTCTGGCTGGGCCTGCTCGAACCCGGCAAGGAGCTGATGGCCGACGTGGCGCGGACCTTCGGCCTGCACGCGCTGGCCGCCGAGGACGCGGTGACCGCCCATCAGCGGCCGAAACTCGAACGCTACGACGACATCCTGTTTCTGGTGCTGCGCACCGTGCAGTACCTCGAACACGAGCTCAACACCGTCGCCGAGATCGTCGACACCGGCGAGATCATGGTCTTCACCGGACCCGACTTCGTCATCACCGTGCGCCACGGCGACCACGGCGGACTGGCCGGCGTGCGAAAAGCCCTGGAGGCCGACCCCGCTCAGCTCGCCATCGGGCCCAGCTCGGTGCTGCACGCGGTGGCCGATCATGTCGTCGACGACTACGTGGCGGTCACCGCCGACATCGAGGAAGACGTCGACGCCATGGAGGAGGAGGTCTTCACCCCCGCCAACAAACTCCAGATCGAGGCGATCTACCAGCTCAAACGCGAAGTGGTGGAACTACGCCGGGCCGTGAAGCCGCTGCAACTGCCACTGCAGGTGCTCACCCACGACACCACCCTGCCGCTGCCCAAGGAGATCCGCCGCTACCTGCGCGACGTCACCGACCATCACACCGCGGTCACCGAGCAGATCCTCGACTTCAACGAATCCCTCAGCGCCCTCATCAATGCCGCGCTGGCCAAGGTGAGCGTCCAGCAGAACATGGACATGCGCAAGATCTCCGCCTACGCCGCCATGGCCGCGGTGCCGACCATGATCGCGGGCGTCTACGGCATGAACTTCGATTTCATGCCCGAACTGCGAACCCATTACGGCTACCCGATCGTGATAGCCGTGATGCTCGTCCTCTGTGGGATCCTCTACGTCAATTTCCATCGGAACAAATGGCTTTGAGCAACCCCGCGGCGAGCTAGAGGCTCGCCGCCGAACGGGCCGGATCGCGGACGTCGATGCCCGCCTCGGCCCACGCGTCGCGCAGCGCCGCCGCGCCGCGGATGCGCACCCACGCCGCCTCGGTCGCCGTGATCGGCGCGACCGTCAGGAACCGCACCGGATCCGCGGGATCCGGCAGCACCACCTCGGGAATGTCGCTGTCGCCCAGCAGGACCGCCGTGAAGGGCGCGTTGGTCCACAGCGGCTCCCCCAGATCCAGCAGCGCGTCGGCCTGCAGCACCACACCCTCCACGGCGGGAGCCGCGACCAGCACGCCCAGGGTCCGGGTCAGCCCCGACCCCGCGCCCGCGCCGCCGCGCAGGGTCAGCACCAGCTCCGCGCGCGGGCCCCGGACCGGATCGGCCAGCGCCGCCGCCGGATCCGTCATCGGATGCCGGGAGCCGCCCAGCGTCGAATAGTGCACGAACTCGCCGTCCGAGATACGCAGGATGTCGATGGGCTCCAAACCCAGGAACGTCACCGACGCCGCGTCCGCGGACTCCACCCCGAAATGTCCGAGCACCGCGGCCCGGACCTGGTCCATCACCTCCATCGATCTAGATGGCCAGTCTGGCGAGCATGTCGCGCGCCTGCTCGGCGGTCTTCGGGTCGCAGAGCACGTCGTAGCGGCCCGCCACCAGCTGCATGGTGGAGGCGAAGTCGCGCTGCCCCCGGGTCGCCGCGTACGGGATGGACGCGGAGATGAGACCGAAGATGATGCCGCCGACCAGGCCGACCACCAGCGGGCCCAGGGCGCCGCCGGAGGTGAACATGCTCAGCAGCAGGCCCAGGAACAGACCCAGCCAGGCACCCGAAACCATGCCGCCGCCAATGACTTTGCCCCAGGTCAGCCGGTACAGCACGCGCTCGACCTGCATGAGGTCGACACCGACGATGGTCACGCCCTCCACCGGGAACTGGTTGTCGGCCAGGTAATCGACCGACCGCTGCGCCTCCGCGTAGGTTGGGTAGGAGCCGATCGGCCAGCCCGACGGCGGCGTCGGCAGGGCGGGCTGCCGGCCCCGGCTCGCATTCCCCATGGGATTCGTCATGACTCCATCATCCTATTTCTCACCGACACCCGCCGGTTCGCCGTGCCGATTTCAGCGGGCAGGCGTGGTGCGCGCCATTCCGGCGGCCCGACCCTTGTCCGCGATCACCTGAGCCATCTTGGCGCTGGCCTCGTCGATCATCTCGTCCCCGAGCATGACCGCGCCGCGCGCGCCGCCCTCGGCGGAGGTGTGGAAGGCGTACGCGTCGAGGATCTCCTCGGCCCGGTCGTAGTCGGCCTGGCGCGGGCTGAAGATCTCGTTGCACGCGGTGATCTGATCCGGATGCAGCACCCACTTGCCGTCGAAACCCAGTGCCGCCGTGCGGGCGGCGTTGCGGCGGAAGCCGTCGATATCGCGGACCGCCAGATAGGGGCCGTCGATGGCCTGCAGGCCGTGGGCGCGGGCCGCGAGCAGGATCGTCATATAGATGTGGTGGTAGGCGTCGCCGGGCTCGTAGCCCTCGGGCTGCTCGCCCACCACCAGGGTGCGCATATTGATCGAGGCCATGAAGTCGGCCGGACCGAACACCAACGTCCGCACCCGCTGGCTCGCGGTCGCGATGGCGTCGATATTGCGCAGCCCCAGGGCGTTCTCGATCTGCGGTTCGATGTCGATCCGCCCGACCGGCAGGCCGTTGGCCTTCTCCAGCTGGGTCAGCAGCAGGTCCAGCGCCCGCACCTGGCCGGCGTCGGTGACCTTGGGCAACAGGATGGCGTCGAGTTCGGAGCCCGCGCCCTCCACCACCGTGATGACATCGGCGTAGGTGTACTCGGTGGTCCAGTCGTTGACCCGGACCACGCGGATCTGGGAACCCCAGCCGCCGGAGTTGAGGGCCGCCACGATATTCGCCCGCGCGGCCGCCTTCGCCGCCGGTGCGACCGCGTCCTCGAGGTCCAGGAACACCTCGTCGGCGCCCAGCCCCTTGGCCTTCTCGATCATGCGCGGGTTACTGCCGGGTACGGCCAGCACCGATCGGCGCGATGTCATGGGTCACTCCTTCTCGTGGCGCGGCGTTTCGGACGCGCTGGACCCACTAGCCTTATCAAACATGGCAGCGACGAAGGTTTTCGCCGCCCGGTTGGCGGGCTTGGTTGTACTGGGACCGGACGGCGAGTCTATCGGCCGCGTCCGCGACATCGTGATCTCCATCCGGTACGACCGGCAGCAGCCCCGGGTACTGGGCGTTCTGGTCGAATTGCCCACCCGGAAGCGGATTTTCGTGCCCATGCTGCGGGTGCAGGCCATCGATCCCGGCGCGATCACCCTCACCACGGGAACCATCAGTGTGCGCCGTTTCGAGCAGCGGCCGGGCGAACTGCTGGCCATCGCGCAGATCCTGGACTCCACCGTGCGGGTCGCCGACCCCGAGCTCGAGCATCTGGCGGGCGTGGACGTGGTGGTGGTCGACCTCGGCATCGACAAGGGGCGCACCCGCGACTGGGTGGTGTCCCGGGTCGCGGTCCGCGAACGCCGCCGCCTCGGTGTGGGTTTCGGCCGCCGCGGCGCGGTGCACGTGGTCGACTGGGCGCAGGTGCGCGGGCTCACCCAGACCGAACTGAACATGCCCGGTCAGGACGTCACCCAGCTGCTGGGACAGTTCGAGGGCATGCGGCCCGCCGACGTCGCGCACATGCTGCGCGAGCTGCCGCTCAAACGCCGCATCGAGGTGTCCGCGGCCTTCGACGACGAACGCCTCGCCGATGTGGTCCAGGAGCTGCCCGAGAACGACCAGGTGGAACTGCTCGAGCAGCTCGGCGTGGAGCGCGCCGCCGACCTGCTCGAGGCCATGGACCCCGACGACGCGGCCGACCTGCTGGGCGAGCTGCCCGCGGGCGAGGCGGAATCGCTGCTGGCGCTGATGGATCCGGAGGATTCCGAACCGGTCCGCCGCCTGCTCGAGCACGCGCCGTACACCGCGGGCGGTCTGATGACCCCGGACGCGGTGGTGCTGACCGCCTCCACCACCGTCGCCGAGGCGCTGGCCCGGATCCGGGATCCCGAGCTCACCCCGGCGCTGGCCTCCATGGCCTTCGTGGTGCGCCCGCCCACCGCCACCCCGACCGGCCGGTACCTGGGCTGTGTGCACTTCCAGCAACTGCTGCGGGAACCGCCCGCGAACCTGGTCGGCGGCATCGTGGACACCGATCTGGTGCAGCTGCGCCCCGATGCCCCGCTCACCGCGGTCACCCGATATTTCGCCACCTACAACCTGGTGTGCGGACCGGTCGTGGACGCGGAGAATCATCTCCTGGGCGCCGTCAGCGTCGACGACGTGCTCGACCACCTGCTGCCCGAGGACTGGCGTGAGCAGGACGAGGATAATCACGATGTGCACGGGTTGCCCGTGATCGAAGGGACGGGAGGCCGCGCATGAGCGAAAGGCTCGACAAATCCAGTGCGCGCCAACGCCTGGAGACACCCCTCGAGAATCGGTTCCGCGGCCTGGACTGGGACGCCGAGGCGCTCGCGGTCACCAGTGAGCGGATCGCCCGATTCCTGGGCACCGGCCGCTATCTGGTGATCCAGACCGTCATCGTGGCGGTGTGGATCCTGCTCAACGTGTTCGCGCTGCGGCTGCAGTGGGACCCGTACCCGTTCATCCTGCTGAACCTCGCGTTCTCCACCCAGGCCGCCTACGCCGCGCCGCTGATCCTGCTGGCGCAGAACCGGCAGGACAACCGCGACCGGGTCTCGCTCGAGGAGGATCGGACCCGAGCGGCTCAGACGAAGGCCGATACCGAGTTCCTGGCCAGGGAGCTGGCCGCCCTGCGACTCGCCGTGGGTGAGGTCGCCACGCGCGACTACGTGCGCAGGGAACTGGACGACATCAAGGAGACCCTGGTCAGATTGGAGAAACTGGCCGTCGACGGGGAGATCGTCCAGGCTCGGAAAGCAAAGAAGGGTACCGATCGAAAGGCTACCGAGGTCGCGATTTCGGCACAGAAAGATGGCGACTGACCACAGAAGTTGTACCGAACAAGCTGACTCATGGGTAACCTGGATCACGTTGTTCCGAGCGACCGACCCAGACACTGCCGCAGCACACGTGTCACCACGGGGCTCCGGCCGCACGACTGAGGGGATTGTGTGGTGGCGAAGAGAATTTCTGCTCCGGTGACAGCGTCTGCGCTGTTGATAGCGGGCCTGGTCACCGCCGGTTCCGCCACCAATACGACGATCCATCCTGTCGCCCCGCAGGCCGCGCCCGACGCGTTGCTCGCGGCGTCCGCGGCGACCAACGCGAGCCTGAACACACCCGTCGACACGCCGTCGGATCGGCTCGTCGGACTGGTTCCGGCGGCTCCGGAGGCGCCCCGCAAACTCAGCGCAATGACCCCGCCCGCGGATGGCTCGCCGCTGTTCGGCGGCACCGTCCCGCTGCGCGACATCGCGCTGCCCGGCGGCGGCGGGCTGCTCGGCATCCCGGAGATCGTGCTGGCCGCCTACCGCAATGCCGAACTGGCACTGCAGTCTTCGGATCCCAACTGCCATCTGCCGTGGTATCTGCTGGCCGGCATCGGCCGCATCGAGTCCAACCACGCCAACAACGGCCGCACCGACGCCGCGGGCACCACGGTCACCCCGATCTACGGTCCGGCGCTGGACGGGACACTGCCCGGCAACGAGATCATCAAGGCCGCCGACGGCAATTACGTGCGCGCCGTCGGGCCCATGCAGTTCCTGCCCAGCACCTGGTCGGTGTACGCGGCCAACGGAAAGGGCAGCGGCACACCCGATCCCAACAATGTCTTCGACGCCGCGCTGGCGGCCGGCAAGTACCTGTGCTCGGGCGGCCTGGATCTGGCCGACTCGCAGCAGCAGCTGCGGGCGGTGCTGCGCTACAACAATTCGGTCTCCTACGCGGCCAATGTGCTCAGCTGGGCCAACGCCTACCGGACCGGCGGCGCGCCGCAGCAGGTGAGCATCTCGCCGGATCTGGTGCCCAACAACTACGTTCCGGTCAACGGCCCGGACATCACGGTGGCCTCCACCACGATTCCGGCCGGACCCGCGCCGGAGGGCACCCAGCAGACGGTCGTGACCACCACCCCCGGCGCGACCCAGGTGATGATCACCATCGCCGGCCTGCCGCCGATCCCGTGCGGCATCTTCTGCCCGGCCACTCCGGCCGTGCCCGCCAATCCCTGTGAGCAGGTGGCGGTTCCGGCCCCGGCGCCGGATCAGAAGCCCGCCGACGCGGCCACCGATCCGGCCGCCGAGGATCCGGCCAAGCCCGCCGACGCCCAGCCCGCCGATCAGAAGCTGGGCCCCGACGGCAAGCCGCTGCCGAAGGATCAGCCCATCATCACCACCTGCACCGCGCCGGTGCAGCAGGCCGAGAACAAGCCGCAGGACCAGCCGCAGCAGGGTGTTCAGCAACCGCAGGACCAGCAAACGGTGACGCCGTCCAAGACGCCGGAAGCGCAGCCGCAGCCGCCCGTGGCCGCCGCCCCGGAGGCCGTCGATCCGACCACTCCGGCGCCCGGCATCACGCTGCCGTTCGGCATCACGATCCCGCTCCCGGCCCCGGCGCCCGCGCCGGTTCCGTAACGAAGGTGTGATTCGCGAGTTTCGGCGCGCCGCTCCGGAACTCGCGTTTGACTAGGGATTCTTTCAAAACCTGAAGGTTGATCACGAAGATGTAACAAGAAGGTCTCGGATGAGGTAACGTGACCTGTGTTGCATCTCCCCGGTATCAACCGATGGCAATGGAGGGTCACCACACAGTGGGTCGTCACCGTAAACCCCCGGTCCCCAGAGTTCGTCGTGGATCGGTCATCGCATTGACCGGACTCGTGCCCGCAGGGCTCGCCACAGTTACCGGAGCGAGTGAGGGCCACCTCACCGACAAGCTCGCGGCAACCGTCCAGCACCAGTTCGGTGACGACGAGCAGCTACCCGCCCCGGAGGCGGCCCCGCCCGCTCCGGCCCCCGAACCCCTGCTGCACGAGGCCAAACAGGTTGCGCCCGTGGGCCCGCCGGAGATCAAGTCCGTCGCCCTGCCCGAAGGCCGGGTGCCCGCCGCCCGCGCCGCCGGACCGCTCGGCATGCCCGGCATCGCCCACGACGCCTACCAGAACGCCGAACGCGTGCTGGCCGTGGAGAACCCGACCTGCAACATGCCGTGGAACATGCTGGCCGGCATCGGCCGGGTGGAATCCACGCACGGCTTCGGCGGCAAGGTCGACGAGGACGGCAACCCGCTGCAGCCCATCTACGGCCCGGTCCTCGACGGAAGCCTGTACGGCAACAACGTCATCCAGACCTCCGAGGGCGGCGACCTGGACGGCCTGTCCGGCAGCTACCGCCGCGCCGTCGGGCCCATGCAGTTCCTGCCCGAGACCTGGCGCAAGTACGCGGCCGACGGCAACGGCGACGGCATCGCCGATCCGCAGAACATCTACGACGCCGCGCTCACCGCGGGCAAGTACCTGTGCTCCGGCGGCCTCGACATGCGCGACCCGGGCCAGCAGACCCGGGCCATCCTGCGCTACAACAACTCCATGGCCTACGTCGCCAACGTGATGGCGTGGGAGACCGCGTACGGCTCCGGCGTCGCTCCCGCGGCCGCCGCCCTCCCCCGTATCTGACATGAGTGTGCCCCGCATCGGAGCCCGAAACCGGCGCTCCTAGACTTGGGCCCATGCCAGTGGTTACGGAATCGGATGTGCGGGGCGCGCTCGCGAAGGTGAACGACCCGGAGATCCGGAAACCGATCACCGAGCTGGGCATGGTGAAGAGCGTCGATGTCGGCGCGGACGGCGCGGTCAAGGTCGTGATCTACCTGACCACCTCGGCCTGCCCGATGAAAACCGCCATCCAGGAACGGGTCACGAAGGCCGTCAACGACGTGCCCGGGGTCGGCGCCATCACCGTCGACCTGGACGTGATGAACGACGAGCAGCGCACCGAACTGCGCCGCAAGCTGCGCGGTGACGCCGCCGAGCCGGTCATCCCGTTCGCCCAGCCCGGATCCCTGACCCGCGTGTACGCGGTCGCCTCCGGTAAGGGTGGCGTCGGAAAGTCCTCGGTCACCGTGAATCTCGCCGCCGCCATGGCCGCGAAGGGCCTCTCGGTGGGCGTGCTGGACGCCGACATCTACGGCCACAGCGTGCCGCGCATGCTGGGCACCGAGCAGCGACCCACCCAGGTCGAGCGGATGATCCTGCCGCCCATCGCGCATGACGTGAAGGTCATCTCGATCTCCATGTTCACCCAGGGCAACACCCCCGTGGTGTGGCGCGGCCCGATGCTGCACCGGGCGCTGCAGCAGTTCCTGGCCGACGTCTTCTGGGGTGACCTCGACATCCTGCTGCTGGACCTGCCGCCGGGCACCGGCGACGTGGCCATCTCGCTGGCCCAGCTGATCCCCAACGCCGAGATCCTGGTGGTGACCACCCCGCAGCTGGCCGCGGCCGAGGTCGCCGAGCGCGCGGGCAGCATCGCCCTGCAGACCCGGCAGCGGATCGCGGGCGTCATCGAGAACATGTCCTGGCTGGATCTGCCGGACGGCTCGCGCATGGAGCTCTACGGCTCCGGCGGCGGTCAGACCGTGGCCGACAACCTGACCCGCACCATCGGGGCGAATGTGCCGCTGCTGGGCCAGATCCCGATCGAGCAGCAGCTGCGCGAGGCGGGCGACGAGGGCACCCCGATCGTGCTGCGCGCTCCCGAGAGCGCTTCGGGCAAGGCGTTGCTCGACATCGCCGAGAAGCTCTCGGTGCGCCGTCGCGGCCTGGCGGGCATGTCGCTGTCCATCGACACCACCCGCCACCTCTAACTCCCCCGCCTCTCCGGGACTTCAGCGCCCGGCTAGGAGCCGTTGATACCCATGCATGCGGGTCGGCGGTCGAGTGCCAACCCGATTCTGGGCGTACCCGGGGAGTTACCCCGACCGTCACGAAATCTGTTGTCACGTTTCGTAACGTCACGAGAGCCCGCCTAAACTCCCGGGCATGCTCACCATGCTGCTGTACGTGCTGATCGTCGGACTGGTCGCCGCCCTGCTGTTCCTGGTGGCCAGTGCGATCTTCGGGCGGTCCGAGGAGCTCGGGCCACTGCCGGAGGGCACCACGGTGACCGTGCTGCCCGTGGCGGGCATCAGCGGGACCGATGTGCGGGCACTGCGCTTCCAGCAGGTGTTCCGGGGCTACAAGGCGGGCGAGGTCGACTGGGCGCTGACCCGGCTCGCCGCCCGCATCGACGAACTCGAGGGGCAGCTCGCCCGGGCGACGGCTCCGGCCGCCACGCCGGAGGAGACGCCACGCCCGGACAGCGAACGGGAAATCCCAGAAGTCCTGCCGGCCGAGCCCGGCCCCGAGAGCGCGCGATGACCGTGCCGATGGAATCGGACGGCCGAATTCGGTGCGGTTGGTCGGAGGGGTCGCAGCTGTACCGGGATTACCACGATCAGGAGTGGGGTCGCCCGCTGCACGGCGATGACGCGCTGTTCGAACGGGTATGCCTGGAGGCCTTCCAATCGGGGCTGGCGTGGATCACGATTCTGCGCAAGCGGCCCGCGTTCCGGGCGGCATTCGCGGGGTTCGCCATCGAGCGGGTGGCGGGGTTCGGGGACGCCGATGTGGAACGCCTGCTGACCGATCCGGGCATTGTTCGCAATCGAGCCAAAATCGAGGCCAGCATCCACAATGCGCGGGTTGCGCGGGATCTCGGTGAGAGTCTCGACACCCTGCTCTGGAGCTTTGCCCCGGCCCCGCGGAAGCGGCCCCGGAAAATGTCCGATGTGCCCGCTGTCACCACCGAATCCACCGCTCTCGCAAAAGAACTCAAGCGACGCGGGTTCAAATTCGTCGGACCCACCACGGCGTACGCACTCATGCAAGCGACAGGGATGGTAGACGATCACATCGCCGATTGCTGGGTGAATGTGGGGACACGCTGAACGCCACGTCGGTCGGTTTTTGGAACTCAGGTACCCGCCCCGATCCGCGATAGGGAAGAATGGGCAAGGTGTAGCCCGCCACATACCGGCGGGCTGCCTGGTTGGTGACAACTGGAGTTCCATGAAAGTGCGCAGCAGACCGCGCAGATCTGGAGGGAGCAGAGGATGGCGGCCATGAAGCCCCGCACCGGGGACGGTCCCCTCGAGGCAACCAAGGAAGGGCGTGGAATCGTGATGCGGGTTCCACTCGAGGGTGGCGGGCGTCTGGTCGTCGAGCTCACGCCGGAGGAAGCCGCGGCGCTCGGCAAAGAGCTCACCGAAGTCACTGCCTGACCGCTCGACTCACCTCGTGCCGGTAAGGCCGATCGTCGGCCGCTGGGCCCCGGGCTTACCGGTACCACGGTGAACAACACAGCACATTCCTCCACAGTCGGCCCGGCCGAGCCTTCCCCCACGGAACGGCTCCTCGCCTGCGCCGACCTGCTGGCCTGCCCGCAGTGCGGGGGGCCGCTCACGGCTCCCGCCGACCCGGCCCGACCCGACCGGACCCTGCGCTGCCCACACGGCCACAGCTTCGACTTGGCCAAGCAGGGCTATGTCAGCCTCCTCACCGGCGCGTCCACCAAGATGACCGGCGACACCCCGGCCATGCTCGACGCCCGCGCCGCCTTCCAATCCGCGGGCCATTTCGCCCCGATCGCCGCCGCCCTCGCCGCGGCGATCGCGGCCATCGCCCCCGGCCCCGCGACAGCGCCCGAAACCGGCTTCGACACTGCGGTATTCGGAGCGGAGTCGGCGACGGCTGCCCTCCCGGCCGAGGACCGACCGGGTCCAGACCACAATCCCGGCGAAGCAGACGCGACTCCGCGCGGACGACGGCACCGAGCCGGTATCACCGCGCCCGGATCGTCCGCGCTCGCGGCCTCGGCCCTGCGCGTGACCGCCATGCTCGCCACCGGCTCCGAACGACTCGCGGCCGGCGCGGGTCCGATCACCGATCCGAATCCGATCGGCGTGGTCGCGCGTCCGCTCGACGGCGAGGCGCACCCGCGCGCGCCTCTCGGTGGCGATGGTGTCCACGACCCGGCCGCCGGCGGGCGCGGCCCGGGGGTCCTCGAGATCGGGGCCGGGACGGGTTACTACCTGGCCGCGGTACTCGACGGCACGCACGAGGCGCGCGGCATCGCGCTGGATGTGTCCAAGGCGGCGGCACGGCGGGCGGCGCGGGCGCATGCGCGGGCCGGGGCGGTGCTGGCGGACGCGTGGCGCGGGCTGCCGGTGCCGAACGGCGCGATGAGTGCGGTGGTGTCGGTGTTCGCGCCGCGCAATGCCGACGAGGTCGCGCGGGTGCTGGCGGCGGACGGGCGGTTCGTGGTGGTGACGCCGACGCCGCGGCATCTGCGGGAGTTGGTCGGACCGCTCGACATGGTGAGTGTGGACGCGGCCAAGGCGGATCGGCTGGCCGGATCGCTCGGGGAACGCTTCGAGTTGGTGGGGCGGGAGCCGGTCGAGTACCCGATGTCGCTCACCCATGCGGATGTGGCGAACGTGGTGGCGATGGGCCCGTCGGCGTTCCACGGGGACGCGGGGCGGGCCGAAGCGATTGCGGCACTGCCCGATCCGGTGGCGGTGACCGCTTCGGTGACGGTCTCGGTGTACCGAAAGCGCTAGGCCGGGCGGATCCGGTCTCCGAAGCACGTGGGGCGCAGGGCTATTCGCGCGGTGCGGTCGGGCGGTTCGGGAGCAGGGCGAGCAGGTTGTGCACCAAGGGGCGGTCGTCGCCGGCGCGGGTCGCCGTATAGATGGTGGTGGCGGCGTCGGTGCCCGTCAGCGGGATGATGCGCACCGAGTCGGGCGCGGTGAAGGTGGCGCTGCGCGGCGCGATGGTGATGCCCAGGCCCGCCGCCACCAGGTAGAGGATGATCGTCCAGTTGGTGGCCTCCTGGACGATATGGGGGCGGCGGCCCGTTTCCAGCAGTGGGGTGAGGTTCTTCTCGTAGGCGAGTTCGCCGGCCGCGCGGGGGAAGAAGACCACGGGGTGGCCGGCGAGTTCGGCGCCGGTCAGGGTGGTGCGGGTGGCGTCGGGGTGGTCGGCGGGGAGGACCGCGACGAACGGTTCGGTGATGAGTGGGGTGGTGACCGTGCCGGGCTGGTCGTCGGGGTCGCGGACGATGGCCATGTCGAGGGTGCCGGTGGCGAGGCGGGCCATCAGGTGGCTGGTGAAGCCTTCGGTCAGGTCGACGTGGACGAGCGGGAAGCGTTCGCGGAATTCGCGGACGCCGCGCAGGGGTTCGAGCGGCAGTACCGAGGGGACGAAGCCCAGGTGCAGGGTGCCCTGGCCGCCCTGGCCGATGCGGACCACCTCGGCGAGGTCGCGTTCGGCGTGGCCGAGCAGGGCGGCGGCGCGGTCGCGCAGCACGATCCCGGCCGGGGTGAGGGCGACGGTGCGGGAGGTGCGGTCGAAGAGCCGGGTGCCGAGCAGCGTTTCCAGTCGCTGGATCTGCTGGGTGAGTGCGGGCTGGGCGATGTGCAGGCGGACGGCGGCGCGCCCGAAGTGCAGTTCGTCGGCGACGGCCAGGAAATAGCGCAGGTGCCGCAGCTCCACCCCGGTGCTCATAAGCCGATGATATCGATCGCAGCTATCAAGTATTGGACGTTATGGTTCCAAGTCCGACATGCTTTTCTGGTGACTCAGCAGACGGAAGCCGGAGCCCTCGAGCTCGATTCGATCGTGGTCGCGCCGATGGCCGGGCCCGAGGACGCGCGCGCCTTCAAGGACCTGAATCTGGAGTGGATCGAGGCCTTCTTCTCGGTCGAGGCCGCCGATCTGGCGACCCTCGACAACGCGGAGGCCATCGTGGCGGACGGCGGCGCGGTGCTCATCGCCCGCCTCGACGGTGCGGCCGTCGGCTGCGTGGCCCTGGTCCAGGAGCATCCGGGCGTCTTCGAACTGTCGAAGATGGCGGTGTCGCCGCGCGTCCGGGGCCGGGGCATCGGCCGCGTGCTGCTGACGGCGGCCATCGCACAGGCGCGCGAGCTCGGTGCGAAGCAGTTCTTCCTGGCCAGCAATGCCCGGCTGGCCAGCGCGGTGCACCTCTACGAGTCGATGGGTTTCGTCCACGTCCCGCCGTCGGAATTGCCGCCCAGCCCGTACGACCGCGCCGACGTGTTCATGCGCTATCCGCTCTGACCCGGCCCCGGTGAATCTCTGACCCGGCCCCGGTGAATCCGGCTCAGCCCTTGCGGACCTGGTCGTAGATGCGGGCGGTACGGGCCGCGATCTGCGTCCAGTCGAAGTGGTCGATGGCCCGGGACCGCCCGGCGGCGCCCATGGCGGCGGCCGTGACGGGGTCGGCGGCCACGGTGTTCACGGCCCGGGCCAGGGCGCGCTCGTAGTCGTGGGGCGCGTGCTCGTCGTAGTGCACCAGGCGGCCGGTCTCCCCTTCGGCCACCACCTCCGGGATGCCGCCGACGTCGGAGGCGACCACCGCGGTCCCGCAGGCCATGGCCTCCAGGTTCACGATGCCCAGCGGCTCGTACACCGAGGGGCACACGAAAACCGTTGCGGCGGCGAGCACCTGCCGGACCAGTTCGGTCGGCAGCATCTCCTTGATCCAGAACACCCCGTCGCGATCGTCGCGCAGCGCCCGGACCGCGGTCGCCACCTCCGCCTCCATGGCGGGTGTGTCGGCGGCTCCGGCCAGCAGCACCAGCTGGATGTCGGGGTCCAGGTGGCGGGCGGCGGCCAGCAGATGCGGCACGCCCTTCTGCCGGGTGATGCGCCCGACGAAGGCCGCGATCGGCCGGTCCTGCGACACGCCGAGTTCGGTGAGCACGTCACGGGAGCCGAGCGCGGGCCCGCCGGGATGCCAGACCCGCGCGTCGATGCCGTTGTGCACCACGTGGACTTTTCCGGGATCGATGTCGGGATAGGCGTCGAGGACGTCGGCCCGCATGCCCGCGCTCACCGCGATCACGGCGTCGGCGTAGGTCATGGCATTGTGTTCCGACCACGACGAGAGCCGGTACCCGCCGCCGAGCTGCTCGGCCTTCCACGGCCGCCGCGGTTCCAGCGAATGCGCGGTCAGCACATGCGGAATCCCGTACAGCTGCGCGGCCAGATGCCCGGCCAGCCCGGTGTACCAGGTGTGCGAGTGCACCACGTCGGCGAAGCTCGCGGCATCCGCCATCCGCAGCTGCGCCGACATCATCTGCACCGCCGAATTGGCGGTGTACAGCATCGGATCCGGTTGATGCACCACGGCATCCGTCCGCGCGACCCCCATGCAGTGCACGGTCACATCGCACAGTTCCCGCAGCCTGGGCACCAGTTCGGTGACGTGCACCCCCGCCCCGCCGTACACCTCGGGCGGGTATTCGCGGGTCATCATCGCCACTCGCAGTCCACGAGCACCGTTGGAGCGGAAACTCACCGGTCCAAAATAATCGCTCGTCCTACAGGTCACCAACGCGACGCCCGCTCACGAGTTCGCGGCCGTCTCGATTCTGGAAGGAGGGAAGAATCGAGACCTCGGGGCCGCGAACCCGCCCGGAGCGAAGCGGAGGGCAGAATAAGCAGCGTGAGGAGCCAGCCGCACGTACTCGGGATCGTGCTCGCCGGTGGCGAGGGAAAGCGACTTTTTCCACTCACCAAGGACCGGGCCAAGCCGGCGGTGCCCTTCGGTGGGGCGTACCGGCTCATCGATTTCGTGCTGTCGAATCTGGTGAATGCCGGCTACCTGCGGATTTGTGTTCTCACCCAGTACAAGTCGCATTCGCTGGACCGGCACATCTCGCAGACCTGGCGGCTGTCCGGATTCGGTGGGGAGTACATCACTCCGGTGCCGGCGCAGCAGCGGCTGGGGCCGCGCTGGTACACCGGCTCGGCGGACGCGATCATGCAGTCGCTGAACCTGATCTACGACGAGGACCCCGAGTACATCGTGGTGTTCGGCGCGGACCACGTGTACCGGATGGATCCCGAGCAGATGGTGCAGGCGCACATCGAGTCCGGGGCGGGCGTGACGGTGGCGGGCATCCGGGTGCCGCGCAGTTCGGCCGGCGCCTTCGGCTGCATCGATTCCGACGAATCCGGCCGCATCATCGGCTTTCTGGAGAAGCCGGTGCATCCGCCGGGCACCCCCGACGACCCGAACGTCACCTTCGCCTCCATGGGCAACTACGTGTTCACCACCAAGGTGCTGGTGGACGCCATCCGCGCCGACGCCGACGACAATGACTCCGACCACGACATGGGCGGCGACATCATCCCGTCGCTGGTGCGCGGCGGCGCGGCCGCGGTCTACGACTTCTCCACCAATGTGGTGCCGGGCGCGACCGACCGCAGCCGCGGCTACTGGCGTGACGTCGGCACCATCGACGCCTTCTACGACGCCCACATGGATCTGGTGTCGGTGGACCCGGTGTTCGACCTCTACAACAAGCACTGGCCGATTCGCGGGGCGGCCGAGAACCTCCCGCCCGCCAAGTTCGGCCGCGGCGGGCTGGCGCAGGAGTCGATCGTGGGCGCGGGCAGCATCCTGTCGGCGGCCACCGTCCGCAATTCGGTGCTGTTCTCCAATGTGGTCGTCGAGGACGGCGCGACGGTGGAGGGCAGCGTCCTCATGCCGGGAACCCGGATCGGCCGCGGCGCGGTGGTCCGGCACGCGATCCTGGACAAGAACGTGGTCGTGACCGAGGGCGAGATCATCGGCGTCGACCTCGAGCGCGACCGGGAACGCTTCGCGGTCAGCAACGGCGGCGTGGTGACCGTGGGCAAGGGCATCTGGGTCTGATCGCGACACGGTAATAGGAGTGGACAGTCGGCGGCTCTTGGCCCGAAAATCTTCGGATAGGGAGCGCTGCCGACGCAGGGCCGCGCGGGAGGGATCATCGTGGGCCGTCCGGCGCGGGTCGTCACCGCAGTCACCTGTCTCGTCCTGATCGCCGCGCTGGCCGCCGGCTGCGGCCGTTCCGGCACCGCCGTCCCCGGTGAGCTGGATGTCCGCACCCTCGACACCGGGTCCTATCCGGTGAACCGCTACACCTACGACCCCAACAATGGCGGCAAGGGCGCGACGCTCGAGGGCATCCGCATGACCGCGGCGGTGGCTCCCGCGGTGAAGATCGATCCGGCGTTGAACATCGGCCGCGGCGGCGCGGTGCTGGCCAGTGTCGATGATGTGCTCAATGTCAGTCACCTGGCCTCCGCGGTGAAGAACGTGCTGGTGAATCGCGGCTTCGTGGCCGGTTTCGCGGCCAGCGGCTCCGATCGTGAGGACGTCAACGACAATCCGGATCCGAACGGCACCACCATCACCACCCGGGTGCTGCGCTTCCCGACCGCGGATGCCGCGAAGCTGGCGGCCCGCGAACTCGAGGACGCCGACTTCAGCGTGGCGTTGAACGCCAACCAGAAACTCACCCTGCCCGACTATCCGGACGCGTACGCGCACTGGCGGCCGGGCGTGCCGACCATCGGAGTGGCGATGGCGCACAAGGAGTTCGTGATCTCGCTGTTCATCCTGCGCCCCACCGCCGACCAGCAGGGCCTGCTGTCCTGGTCCAAGAAGACCTTGGACGCGGAGGTCCCGGTGCTGGACGCGTTCGCGCCGACCCCGACCGATCAGATCGCGCAGCTGCCGGTGGATCCGGATCGGCTGCTGGCCCGCACCCTGGTGATGGACCGCGATCACCGCACGGTGGATCCGGACAAGTTCGCGGTCTTCCCGGCCAACTGGCTGGTGCTGCCGTCGGATGATCTGGGGTTCTGGACCAAGCTGGTGTCCGATACCGGCGCGAGCGAGATGTCGGTCGCCGACGGCGGTTTCGTGATCCGGGTGCGCGACGCGCAGGCGGGCTCGGATCTGGTGGCCGGAATGATCCGGAACCTGCAGGAGACCGCCGCGAGCGCCGTGGACAAGGTGCCCGACTCCCAGTGCGTGCACCGCTCCTCGGACAAGAAGCCCAGCCGCTGCTACGTCCGCTACAAGCAGTACGTGGGTGTCGCCGACGGGGCCAATGACGCCGAGGCGCAGAAGAAGGCGGTCGCGCAGTACGCGCTGCTGGCCAACAGTCTGTAGCGAATCCGGGCCTCAGAAGCGGATGCGGTCCGCGTCCAGCAGCCGCCAGGCGGCGGGCCGATGGGCGCGATCGCCGGTGACGGGTTCCGGCTCGGCGCAGCGCGGGCACTCGGATTCCGCTGCCGCGCAGTCGGTTTCGTGCTCAGCCGGGCACGGCCCGGCCGCGCCGCGGGAGATGGTGTGCCGGGCCCGGGTGGACTCGCCGCGCGGCGTGCTGTCATCGCGGAACCGGTAGTCGCGAAAACCGAACGGCTGCAGCAGCGCTCGCAGGAATTCCACGCCGTCACCGGGCAGCACGGTGCGCTGCTCGCCGAGGATGTCGACGCCCTGGTGGTACCAGACGCGCGCGACCAGCCCCTCGATCGGATCCACCGCCCGGAAGGTGGCGCGGCCGTCCGCGGCGAGCCGGAATTCGGCGATGCGCCGCCACTGCCCGCCGTCGCGGAAGTACAACCCGACCACGGCCGGTACCCGCTGACCCATGGGAACCCCCACTCGTCGAACCATTCTCGTGGAGTATCCGACCGTGCCGTCCGGAAACCTGGAGAGCCGTCCGGAAACCTGGAGACCGTCCGGAAACCTCTACGCGCCCGATCAGTTCGTGATTCCAGGTCCGATCGAGAACCCGGGCGCCGGAGTACCGGTGCCGCAAAACGGCTGACACGAGCCCGTCGTGGTGGGCACGTATCGCGATTCGCGGTCGTCGAATCGGGCCCCGCTCACCAGCATGAGCACCAGCAGCGCCACGCCCAGGATGCCGCCGAAGACGACCAGCGCCGGCCACAGCCATCCCGTCGGCAGGTGTACCCCGAGGGCGAGTCCCTCGAACATCTCCCCCACCTCCTAGCCATAAATCGATCCCCTTCTGGGGTACACCCCCGGCCCCGCCCGAATCCACCCCTGGACACTGCCTCTGCGCCGCCACCGCCGCCCTGACACCGCACCCGCACCGGCAGCTGATGATTCGCTGTGGGCACGCCCGCGCCCCGGGCACGCGAACGGCCGCCCCGGATGTCCGGAGCGGCCGTTCGCGGGGCGGTCGCGGTCAGGCCGAGCGCAGGTCCCGGCGACGGAATGCGATGAGCCCCACCGTGATCAAGGCCACGTCGACCAGGAGCAGCACCACGATCGGGGTGGCGGTGAACGCCGCGCCCGGCACCTTGGGCGCATGCTCGAAGGGGTTCAGATCGCGCAGCCATTGCGGCGCACCGGACAGCGAGCCCAGCAGGAACGCGGCGATGGCGGCGGTCAGCACACCCCAGGCGACGGAACTCCAGCGCGGCAGCAGCCCGAACAGCGCCACGGTGACGGCCGCGAAGGTCCACACCGCGGGCACCTGCACCAGGGCCGCGGCCAGGGTCTGGCCCAGTTTGCCGCCGACGTCCCCGGCGGCGCGCCCGTACACCAGTCCGGCCAGCCCGGCCGACACGACCAGGGCCAGCAGCGGCCCGAACAGCCCGTACGCCAGATGCGATGCCACCCAGCGGGTTCGCGACACCGCTCCGGTGAGCACGGTCTCGGCGTGCGCGGTGCTCTCCTCGGCGTGCAGCCGCAGCGTGGCCGATACCGCGTAGGCGGCCGCGCCGACCGCGACCATCGTGAACGCGTAGTTCACCATCGCCTTCTCCAGCGAGTCCGAGCCGCCCATCCGGGTGATCAGATCCTTGATGGTCTGGCTGGTGCCGAGTTCGTCGCCGATGCCGTGCACCACGCTGCCGATCAGCAGCCCGTACAGCCCGAGCCCGACGGTCCAGGCCAGCAGGGTGCCGCGCTGCAGCCGCCACGCGAGTCCGAACGGACCGTTCAGGGCGGCGCCGGCGGTGGCCGCGCCGGGGCGTTCGGCGAGCAGGCCCGCACCGATATCCCGGTGCGCCAGCAGGTAATACGCGGCCACGGTCAGCACCACGGTGGCGGCCAGATGCAGCAGCAGGATGGCGAAGTGGTCGCCGGCGTACGGCCGCACCTGCAGTGACCAGCCCTGTGGTGAGAGCCAGGTGAGCGGACTGGTCGGCCCGTCGCCGGCGCGGGCGTCGCCGACGGCCCGCAGTGTGTAGGTGACGCCCAGCACCGCGAACGCGAGCCCGCGCGCCACCCGCGCGCTCACCGACAGCTGTGCGGTGACCGCGGCGACCGAGGCGAACACGATGCCGGACGCGGCCAGCGCCAGCCCGAACGCCAGCGATCCGGTCTTCGGCACCGAAGTGCCGGCGAGACTGACGAATCCGAGCAGCCCGGTCGCCAGCGCCGCGCCGTAGGTCATGATCAGCACCGCGGTCAGGCCCGCGAACCGCCCCACCCGGGTGGCGGCGAGCAGTTCGGTGCGGCCGGTCTCCTCGTCGGCGCGGGTGTGCCGGATGACGGTGAGGATGGTGGCGACGCCGATCAGCGTGTGGAACATCCCCGCCTTCCAGATGCCCACCGCCCCCAGGTCGGTGGGGTTGTAGACCGGCCCGTACATGGCGAGCTGGGCGGGGCTGGCGAGAATGCTGGCCGCGAGGTGCGCCAGATCCTGCGGTGTGCTGTAGATCTTCTCGACGCTCTTGATGTAGACGCTGCCCAGCGGCAGCGACAGCAGCAGCACCCACAGCGGCAGCACGATCCGGTCGCGCCGCAGGTACAGCCGCAGCAGCTGCCCGGTGCCGGTGAAATCGGCCGCGCGCAGCGGTGATTCGGCGATGCGGGGCGCGGTGGCGGTGACGGCGGTCATTTCGACACCTTCTCCCGCTCGTCGGCGGGCGCACCGCCGTCGAGCGAATAGTGGCGCAGGAACAGTTCTTCCAGGGTGGGCGGCTGGCTGACCAGGCTGCGCACGCCGGCGTCGCCGAGCACCCGGATGAGCTCGCCGAGGTGTTCGCTGTCGACCTGGCAGTGCAGGGTGTTGCCCTCGACGCTGATGTCCTCGACGCCGGGCACCCGGCTGAGATCGCCGGGGCTGCCGATCATCTCGGCGGTGATGGAGGTGCGCGACAGGTGCCGCATCTGGGCGAGCGTGCCGGTCTCGACGGTCTTGCCCGCGCGAATGATGGTGACCCGCTGGCACAGCTTCTCCACTTCGGACAGTATGTGGCTGGACAGCAGCACGGTGGTGCCGCGCGCCACCGCCTCGGCCACGCATTCGCCGAACACCTGCTCCATCAACGGGTCCAGGCCCGAGGTGGGTTCGTCGAGCAGCAGCAGTCGCGCGTTCGACGAGAACGCCGAGACCAGCGCCACTTTCTGCCGGTTGCCCTTGGAGTAGGTGCGCGCCTTCTTGGTCGGGTCCAGTTCGTAGCGCTGGATCAGTTCGGCGCGCCGGGCCTGGTCGATGCCGCCGCGCATACGGGCCAGCAGGTCGATGGTCTCGCCGCCGGACAGCGAGGGCCACAGCGTGACATCGCCTGGCACGTAGGCGATGTCACGGTGCAGCGCCACGGCGTCGGTCCACGGGTCGCGGCCCAGCACCCGGGCCTCGCCCGAGGTGCGGGACAGGATGCCGAGCAGCACGCGGATGGTGGTGGACTTCCCGGCCCCGTTCGGCCCGAGGAAGCCGTGCACCTCACCGTGCGCGACCTCGAGGTCGAGGCCGTCGAGGGCGTGCACCTGCCCGAAGTTCTTGTGCAGGTCCCGGACTTCGATCGCCGGGGTGGCGGGAGTGGTCATCGAATCTCCTTGTAGGAAAACGATTGTGGGAACCGAAGGGTTATTCGGCTTGCTGTCGCAGGTAGGCGTCCAGCATGGTGCGGTCGGCCAGCAGACCGTTGCTGAAGAGCTCGAGCGCGGGCAGCATCATGTGATCGGCGTACTCGCGCAACGCCTTCCGGTAGTCCACCGGCCCGTCGTGCTCGGCGGCGTACAGCTGCAGGAACATCATCATGCCGCCGCCGTTCTGGGTGGCGATGTAGCGCGCCATGGCCGCGATGTCGGGCACGGCGCGCACGGTGCCGGACGCGATCCCGGCCCGCAGGTACAGCTCGGTGTCCTCGACCATGTGCTCGAAGAAGTTCCGCAGCAGTGGCCCACCCGCCTGGAGACTGCGCATCAGGTAGGCCATCAGCGGCGCGAATTCCTCGATCTCGGCGAGCTGCCGCATCGTCGCGGTGGGCGAGGGGTCCTGGAGCGACTCCAGCTTGGCGGCCTTGACGGTCGCGCGTACCTGGTCGTCACACGCCTCCCGGAGTCCGTCCTTGGACCCGAAATAGTGGATGACCAGCCCGGGGGACACTCCGGCGGCGGTGGCGATGGCACGCACGCCGACTCCGAACCCCTGCTCCCCGAACACGGTGATCGCGGCGTCGCGAATCCGCGCCCGGGTGGTCAGATCGTCGATTGAACGCACGTTTAACAGATTAAACACTCGTTCAAAGCGGGCGCAAGAGGGAGCGTGTGACCCATTCGGTCCGATTGGTCATCAGAGAAATATGGCGCGCGCATCGGGGAGATCCGCGGTCCGGCATCAGGGAAATCGGCGGATCCACGCGGATTTTCCGCGCGCGGAAAAACGCCCGCGAACAATGATCGCGGCGCGGACTATCGACGGGCGGATCACCCGGGCAGGGTCGAAATCATCACCGGCCGTGGGCTTCTCGCCCCACGCCGCCCGCTCAGCCGCGCGAGGCGCAGAGCAGGCCGTCCCCCACCGGGATCAGCACGCTGGTCAGATCCGGGTCCTCGGCGATCGCCCGGGTGGCGGCGCGCACGGCCGTGGTCTGCGGATCGCGCTGGTTCGGATCCGGCACCCGCCCGCCGAGCAGCGCGTTGTGCAGCAGGATCGCCCCGCCCTCGCGTAACAACCGCACCGCCTGCGCCACGTACTGCGGGTGCTCGAGCGGCGCGGCGTCGATGAAGACCAGGTCGTAGGCCCCGTCGGCGAGCCGCGGCAGCACGTCGAGGGCGCGGCCGTTGATGAGCCGGGTGCGCGCGGGCGCGATCTCGGCCGACCGGAACGCCTCGCGGGCCGCACGCTGATGCTCGGGCTCGGAGTCGATGGTGGTCAGCGTGCCGTCCTCGCGCATACCGTCGAGCAGCCACAGCCCGCTCACCCCCGCCCCGGTGCCGACCTCGACCACGGCCCGCGCCCCGAGCAATTGGGCGTACATGCTGAGCAGCGCGCCGACGGCCGGCGCGACCGGGGCGGCGCCGAGTTCGAGGGCGCGTTCGCGCGCGCCGACGAGGATGTCGTCCTCGGCGACCGATTCCTCGACGTATTCGAGGTTGCGCTGCAGGTTCTGTGCCGCGGGAGTCAGGCTCACGAAGTAGAGGCTAACGGCGATACACCGGTAAGGCGTGGCGGTGACCGGCCGGTGTGGCGATTTTTCTCAGGTGTCCCTCAGCCTCTGCATACGGCCGCCACATCACGACCGACCAGAGTAATGCTCACGCCAGGCCAGCGACCGCGGGCTCGGGAACGGGAACAGCCGATCGAACGGATGGGTTGACACCGGTAACCGAGGTTCACGGTCCCGAGTAGGAGGTAACCCCATCCACATGGTCGACGCGGCGCGTGAACACGCCAACACCCTGCCCCCGCAGATTCAGCCGCACGACAGCGACACCCCGCTGGACGGTGCTGTGCTGCTGTCCCCCGCCGACGACGAGGCCGCCCTCACCGGGACCGCCGCCTTCGACGCCACCGGCGACCGCAACGTCATGCCCACCTGGGACGAACTGGTCCGCGAGCACGCCGACCGCGTGTACCGCCTGGCCTACCGCCTGACCGGTGACCCGCAGGACGCCGAGGATCTGACCCAGGAAACCTTCATCCGGGTGTTCCGGTCCCTGCAGAACTATCAGCCCGGCACCTTCGAGGGCTGGCTGCACCGCATCACCACCAACCTGTTCCTGGACATGGTCCGGCGCCGCAATCGCATCCGCATGGAGGCGCTGCCGGAGGACTACGACCGCGTCCCCTCCGAGGGTCCCGATCCGGAGCAGGCCTATCACGACGCCAACCTGGATCCGGATCTGCAGTCCGCGCTGGACTCGCTGGCCCCGGAATTCCGTGCCGCCGTGGTGCTCTGTGACATCGAGGGTCTGTCCTACGAGGAGATCGGCGCGACGCTGGGCGTCAAGCTGGGCACCGTGCGCAGCCGCATCCACCGAGGACGTCAGGCACTGCGCGAGCAACTCGAGCATAATGGGGTGGAGCGGCGCATCGCCGCCGAGCAGATCGGGTGACCCGCGGGCAGCGCTCGCCCGAAGAACTCGAATCGTCCGGAAGGGTGTGCAGCGTATGAACGGCGAGGACCGACCGCACCGTCGTCCCCCGCGTTTCGCCCCCACCGAGCATCTGGCCAGTGAGGCCATCGCCGCCTACGTGGACGGCGAACTGCGCATGAACGCGTATCTGCGTGCCGCTCACCATATTTCCGTGTGCCGGGAGTGCGCGGCCGAGGTGGACGCCCAGCAGCAGGCCCGGATCGCGCTGCGGCAGTCCTCGGATCAGATCTCCGCGCCACTGAGCCTGCACGACACGCTGAGCCGGATTCCGCGGGCGCTGTTGCAGGAGTGCGCCAATCACCCCGCGCCTGATCCGGCCGACCGGGATCGCGGTCCGCTGGCGCGCGGCATGAGTTCCTTCGGGCTGCGCCAAGATTCGTTCGACAGCAGACGGTGGACCTCGTGGTGGCGCAAGTAGAGTCCATAGCGTGACCACCGAATCGAAGAACACCGGGCCCGAGCCCGAACGGGAGGCGACCTCCGATTCGGCGGCCGATCGGGGGAACCTGCGGCCGTCGGACGCACCGGTGCTGGGCCCGCGGCCGGTGTACCGGCCGCATGTGGACAATCACACCGCGCGCGCTTTCCGCCGCCCCAACGGCCTGAACGGCTCGTTCGCGGCCCGCACCGCGGGTGCGGCGGCCGCGGCGGCGCCGGGGGGATCCGAGATTCAGAACCGGCCGCCGGATTCGGTGCTGGCCGAGGCGTTCGGGCGTCCGGAGGGTTCGTCCGAGCTGTTGCAGCGCGATCCCGAGGCCAAGGACGAGAACGCCGCGCCGAGCGCGCCCGCCGATCCGTGGCGGGATCCGAATTCGACCGCGCGCCTGGGCACTCCGGCCGTGCCGCAGCCCCCGGCGCCACCGCTCACCCCCGGGCCCAAGCTGGGCGCGCGCGAGGTGCTGTTCGGTGGCCGGGTGTCGTGGCGGGCGCTGTCGCTGCTGGCCGCCATCGCCGCGGTGATCGGCCTGATCGGTGGTTTCGTCGGGGCCTTCACGGGTTCGTCGGCGTCGGCGCTGACCTCTCGCAAGGTGTCGTTGCAGTCCGCGCCCGCCGCGCCCGAGTCGCACAACCAGATCACCAAGGTGGTCAACGCGGTGATGCCCGCGGTGGTGACGGTCCGCGCCTGGCTGGGCGACACCGGTTCCACGGGTTCGGGTGTGGTGATCGACGGCGAGGGCTACATCGTCACCAATAACCACGTGATCTCGCTGGCCGCCAATGACAAGTCGGGCAAGGCCAAGCTGGATGTGGTGTTCTCCGACGGGCAGCGGGTGCCGACCCGCATCGTCGGGCGCGACACCAAGACCGATCTGGCGGTGCTCAAGGTCGACGTGAAGAACCTGTCGGTGATCCAGCTCGGCAGTTCCGGCGATGTGCAGGTCGGCGACGAGGTGCTGGCGCTGGGCTCGCCGCTGGGCCTGGAGAAGACGGTCACCTCCGGCATCGTGTCGGCGCTGCACCGGCCGGTGAAGGTGGGCGGCGAGGGCACCGACACCGATGCCACCCTGGACGCCGTGCAGACCGACGCCGCGATCAACCACGGCAACTCCGGTGGCGCGCTGGTGGACATGCAGGGCCGGCTGATCGGCATCAACTCGGCCATCAAGTCCGAGAGCGGCGGTTCGGTGGGCCTGGGCTTCTCGATCCCGGTGGATCAGGTCAAGCGCATCTCGCAGGCGCTGATCCACAATGGCGAGGTGTTCCACCCCGTACTGGGCGTGAGCGCCAAGACCAAGCTCGTCGCCAATGACGTGATGAGCGGCGCGGCGGTGGCCGACGTGCAGGCCGGGGGCCCGGCCGCCAAGGCGGGCATCGTCGAGGGCGACGTCATCGTGAAGGTCGGCGACCGTGACGTGTCGGGGCCGGAGGAGCTCACCGTGGCGGTGCAGTCGCACGAGATCGGTCAGACCGTGAACGTGAAACTCATTCGCGACGGCCGTGAGGTCGATGTTCCGGTGACGCTGGAAACGGATAAGAAGAACGGGTAGGTAGCCTGTACTCGTGTTCAGCAATATCGGCTGGGGCGAGATGCTCATTCTGCTTGTCGCCGCCCTCGTGATTCTGGGTCCGGAGCGACTGCCGGGCGCCGTTCGCTGGACCGCGCACGCCTTGAAACAGGCCCGCGATTACGCCACCGGCGCTTCCCAGCAATTGCGCAATGAGCTCGGCCCGGAATTCGACGAGATCCGGAAACCATTGGAACAGTTGAACGAACTGCGGGGTATGAATCCACGGTCGATGGTGACCAAACACCTGCTGGACGGGGACGACTCGATCCTGAACAGCTTCACCGACCTGACCAAATTCGACAAGCCGGGCAGCACCGCGAACAGCGGAAACGGTTCCAGCAATACCGGATACGGCCCGATTTCCATGCCGCCGGAACAGAAACCGCTGGAGCGCAACGAACGTCCGCCGGTGGATCCCGACGCCACCTGAGATCAATTCTGTCTACCGGACTTGACGCATGACGCTGTCCAGCTATCTAGACTGCGCACATGTCGGCCGACGAGGTGGCCCGGGTATTCGCGATCGAGGACAAGGTCGAACGCCTGAAAGCCGCCACCGAAGGCGTGGCAGCCGCGCAGCAGCAGATCAATGAGCTGACGCGCATCCGCCGCGCAGTCATCCGCGAACTACATGCCGAGGGCTGGACGTTCGCCAGAATCGGTGCGGCCGCGGGCCTTTCCCGCGCCCGCATCCATCAGGTGAGCACGCAGGGCCCGGTGCCCGAGGGCCTGTTCTTCGGTCATGGTCCGCTCACCATCCTGACCCCGGACGTGCGCAGCACCACCCGCTCCATGGCCCTGGTCGGCGCGCCCGACGCGGCCGCGCCGCACCGGCTGGTGGAGTTGCTGCGCGAGCTCGGCTTCACCGCGAATGTCCAGCGGTTCCTACCGGGCCGGCCGCTCGATCTGGATCGGGACGGCCTGATCGTGCTCGGGGGACCCGAATTGTCGCCCAGTCTGCGATATCTGGTGGCCGCCGATCCCCGGCTGCGCCGCACGGTGGCGCGGGCCGGGCGGGTGCGCCGGGGCATCGAGGACCGGGCCGCGCGGCGGGTCTACCGTCCGGGCGGCACCGAGCCCTACGACATCGCCTACCTGGCCCGCCTCCCCCGCCCGGACGGCAAGGGCAGCGTGCTGGTCATCGACGGCCTGCATCCGCCCGCCTCGCTGGGCGCGATCCGGCTGCTGGCGACCCGGCTCGCCACCCTGCACGAGCGGGCGGCCACCCACCCGTTCTCGGCGGTGGTGGGCGTGCGGTACGACCGCTCGACCGGCGAGCCCATCGAAGCGGATCTGCTCACTCCGATCTATCGCCACGACAGGGCTTGATTGCCCTCCGCTTCGCTCCGGGCCACTGCCCGGCGGTCCTTCAGGCCGCGGCCTCCTCGGAGCGCAGGGTGTTCATCGGGGGTCGGTCGGCAAGTGAGACGTCGGTCGTGTTCGCGATGAATTCGCCTGCCACCATGGGGAATTGGGTCAGGGCGGCCCCCGAGTCCTGGATGCCGCTGCGGCCCAGGACGGTGCCCAGGATCTGACGGCTCATGACGCCGAGGTCGGCCAGCGGGCGGTTGCGGTGCTGGCGGACACCGAGATTCACCTGTCCGATGGCCGAGAGGCCGAGCAGGTCGTAGGTGTCGAGCAGCAGGCCGATCTCCACGCCGTAGCCGGGGGCGAAGGGCACGGCGGTGAGCAGTTCGCGGGTGCCCGCGTACTCGCCGCCCAAGGGCTGCAGCACATTCGAGAGTTCGGGGCGCAGCGCGGCCAGCAGCGGACGGGCCACCAGTTCGGTGACGCGGCCGCCGCCGTGATGGTCGACGGATTCGCCGGTGCGCAGCGGACGGCGGTAGTACGCCTTGACCAGGTGCATGCCGTCGACGGTCAGCAGCGGGCCGAGCAGCTTCGGCACGAAGTTCGGGTCGGGGTCGATGAGGTCGGAGTCGACGAAGGCGATGAGGTCGCCGCTGGTGACCGCCAGCGACCGCCACAGGCATTCGCCCTTGCCGGGGACCGGGTCGAGTTCGGGGACGGCCTGTTCACGAGTGACCACGCGGGCGCCGGCGGCCTGTGCGCGGGCGGCGGTGGCGTCGGTGGACCCGGAGTCCAGGACGACGAGTTCGTCCACCAGCGTGCCGAGCAGGGGCCGGATGCTGGCCACCACGGCGGCCACGGTGGCCTCCTCGTTGAGGGCGGGCAGGACCACCGAGACGGTGCGGTCACCCTTGGCCGCGACGAGTTCGGGGACCGACCAGTCGGGCCGGTCGAAGGTGTTGGTGTTCACCCAGTCTGTTTTCATGCGAGACCTCGCAAAGTACGGGCGGGTGGGCGGTGACCCTGGATGGCGGCGATCATGTCCACGACCCGGCGGGTCTGGGCCACCTCGTGCACTCGAAAGACGCGAGCACCCGCGGCGGCCGACCAAGCAGTCGCTGCCAATGTGCCCTCCAATCGTTCGGACAACTCGACACCAAGAGTCTCTCCGATGAAATCCTTATTGCTCAGCGCCATCAAGACGGGCCATCCGGTTTTCACAAGAACGTCTATCGCCCGCAACAATTCGAGCCCGTGATAGGTATTTTTCCCGAAATCGTGGGTCGGGTCGATCAGAATCGAGTCCTTGGCCACCCCGGCCGCCGCAGCATTTTCGGCCGCGGCCACCACCGTCTCGGTGACCTCGGTCACCACATCGGCGTACCGCACCCGATGCGGACGGGTCCTCGGAATGGCGCCCCCGGTATGTGAGCACACGATTCCCACACCCAATTCGGCGGCCACGCCGACCAGTTCCGGGTCCGCGCCCGCCCAGGTGTCGTTGATCAGATCCGCGCCCGCGGCGACCGCGGCCCGCGCCACGTCGGCCCGCCAGGTGTCGACGCTGATCAGCAGCTCGGGATAACGCTCGCGGATAGCCGCCACGAACGGCACCACCCGGCGCGACTCCTCCGCGGCGTCCACCTCCGAGCCGGGCCCGGCCTTCACCCCGCCGATGTCGACCAGATCCGCGCCCCCGGCGACCGCGGTGTCCACGGCCCGCAGGGCGGCCTCGTCGGTGAACGTCGCGCCCTTGTCATAGAAGGAGTCCGGCGTCCGGTTCACGATCGCCATGACAAGCGCCCGATCCGTCGCCACCGGCTTCCCGCACAATGTCGGCAACGGCGCACACATGCCCCCGACTGTACTGTGTCTAATTTGCCCCTCCGCTTCGCTCCGGGGCGGTTCGCGGCCCTGGAGGTCTCGTTCTTCCCTCCCTCCGCTCCTCCGCTTCGCTCCCCCGCTCCACTCAGTCCAGAACGAGCGGCTCCATAGACCTGCGCCTTGGCCGCGAACACCCAGCGAGTCCAAGAATCAACCGCGCGGAACGTTGCCCGCAGCGACGTCCGCCACGTACTCGGGATAGGCCGGAACATAGCCGTCAGTGCGGCCCGCAAGGACGTAGAGCGTGCTCTCGACGTCCGGGGCATAGCCCTGCTTGCGCAGTTCGACCTTCCGGTTCTTGAACGTGGAGGTCTGCTCGAGTTCCGGCACCACCCGGATGAACAGCGGCACCGCGTAGGTCGGCAGCCGGTCGTAGAGGGCCTTGGCGGCCACCTTGCCGTCGAAGTGCGCGCCCTCGTGCAGGGTCACCGCGGCCATGCCCGCCTTGCCGTCCGTGCCGGGGATGTCGACGCCGTACACGACCGCCTGGGTGACGGTGTCGATGCCGTCGAACGCGCCCTCGACCTCGGTGGTGGCCACGTTCTCGCCCTTCCAGCGGAAGGTGTCGCCGAGCCGGTCCACGAAGGCGATGTGACCGTAGCGCTGGTCGCGGACCAGGTCGCCGGTGTCGAACCAGCAGTCGCCATCGGCGAAACCGTCACGCACCAGCTTGGATTCGGTGGCGGCGGCGTCGGTGTAGCCGTCGAACGGCGAGCTGTCGGTGACCTTGGCCAGCAGCAGCCCGACCCCGCCCGCGGGCACCCGGCGCAGCCGGCCGTCGGCGTGGCGCAGCGCCTTGCCGGTGGCGTCGTCGTATTCCACGATGGCGAAGGGCAGCGGGGTGAAGCCGGCGGTGCGGGACACGGAGAAGGCGTTGATGAAGGCGACGTTTCCCTCACTCGCACCGTAGAACTCGACGATGCGCGCGATGCCGAACCGCTGCTGGAACTCGTCCCACAGTTCGGGGCGCAGGCCGTTGCCGACGCACAGCCGGATGCGATGCTCGCGGTCGGCGGGGGTGGCGGGCTGGTTGAGCAGGTAGCGGCACAGTTCGCCGATGTAGACGAAGGCGGTGGCCCGGTTGGCGACCGCCTCGTCCCAGAAGCGGGTGGCCGAGAACTTGCGGCCCAGCGCGAAGGTGGCGCCGCCCGCGATCACCGAGGACAGGGCCACGGTGAGGGCGTTGTTGTGATAGAGCGGCAGGCAGCTGTAGAGCGTGTCCTTGCCTTCCAGCCGCACGCCGAGCCCGCCGATGCCGGCCATCGACTTGGTCCAGCGCATGTGGGTCATGACGCTGGCCTTGGGCAGGCCGGTGGTGCCGGAGGTGAAGATCAGGTAGGCGCGTTCGCGGGCCGTGATCTGTTCGGTGACAGTGGGATTCGAGGCATCGGCGGTGGCGGCCTCGGTCTCCAGCTGCTCGGTCCACAGCAGCGTGGGCCGGGCCTCGGTGAGGGTCTCCAGCGCGTCGGCGCACTCCTCGCCGATGACGTCGAGCACCGAGTCGAGCAGCCCGAAGCTGTGCTGCAGCACCACGTCTCGCTGATTGTGGTTGAGCAGGCCCGCGGTGGCGCCGAGTTTCACGGTGGCGAGCACGGTGAACAGCGCTTCGGGCCGGTTCACCATGAGGATGCCGACCACGTCGCCGCGCGTGACGCCGTGCGCCGCGAGCACCTTGGCGTACCGGTTGACCAGGGCGTTGGCCTCGCCCCAGGTGTATTCGCGCCCTTCGAATCTCAGGAAGGGCCGGTCCGGGTGCTGGGCCGCGCCGCGCTGGAAGAACAACCCGATCGAGGCCTGGTCGCCGGATTTGACGGCCAGGCGCCCGACGTTGCGGATCATGCCGGGTGCTTGCCGTGCCATGCCGGGCAGGGCGCGAACCAGGTCGAGCAGGCTCACCGTCGAGCGCGCGTCGGTATTCATGAGCACACCCTTACTGATCCGCCCGATCTTGTCGAGTGAAACCGTGGAGTTCCGGTCAGCGGGTGAGACGCAGCCCGGCGAAGGCGGTGTCGAAGCTCTTGGTCACCAGCACCCGGTCGATGGCCTCGAGCCCCGCGTAGCCGCGCACCCGCAGCTCCCCGATCCAGTCGAACAGGCCGCGGTAGTGGTCCTGCGGGTCGAGCACCACCACCGGTTTGGCGTGCACGCCCAGGTAGGCGCCGGTCCAGGTTTCGAAGAGCTCCTCGAGCGTGCCGATGCCGCCGGGCAGGGTGAGGAAGGCGTCGGCGCGCTCGTCCATGACCTGCTTGCGCTCGCGCATGGTGTCGGTGACGATCAGCTCGTCGGCGTCGGTGTCGGCGACCTCCTTGTGCACCAGGTGCTTGGGGATCACCCCGACGGTGTGCGCCCCGGCGGACCGCGCCGCCCGCGCGACCGCGCCCATCATGGAGACATTGCCGCCGCCGGACACCAATTGCCAACCGCGACGGCCGATCTCGGCGCCGACCCGGGTGGCCAGCTCCAGCGCCACCGGATCGTCGACGCTGGCCGAGCAGTACACGCAGACCGCGTAGGCGTCACTCACCACTGGTCCTCCACCCCCGCCTCGTTCATCTCCTTGCGCGCCTGCGCGGCCAGGGTGACGATCTCCACCACCTCGTCGACGCTGTCGGTGACGTGCAGCAGTCCCAGGTCGCCGGCCGCGATCTTGGCCGAGCCGAGCAGCGAGTCACGCATCCAATCCACCAGTCCCGCCCAGTATTTGGTGCCGAACAGGATGATCGGGAAGCGGGTGATCTTGTGGGTCTGCACCAGGGTGAGCGCCTCGAACAGCTCGTCGAGGGTGCCGAAGCCGCCCGGCATGCAGACGAATGCCTGGGAGTACTTGACGAACATGGTCTTGCGCGCGAAGAAGTACCGGAAGTTGATGCCGAGGTCGACCCACTCGTTGAGGTGCTGTTCGAACGGCAGCTCGATGCCGAGGCCGATCGAATAGCCGCCCGCCTCCGACGCGCCCCGGTTGGCCGCCTCCATGGCGCCCGGGCCG
>NZ_JBSGCY010000055.1:0-39945 GCF_053602115.1 Nocardia sp. NPDC004582
CTCGCCGCCGCCACGTCGATCCTCGCTCCGCCGGCGGCCCGCGCGCGGGGGATTCGAGTCGCCCTGGGCGCGCCGTGAACGGCGGGGAGCGGGATTCGGCGTCTCCGGTGCCCGGCGGGAGCGGCCCGGCTGGGGGCCGACGACCGGCAGCGGTTGGGTGGCGTCGTCGTACATGGCGTTGTCGAGTGTGCCGTAAGCGGCGCTTCCTGTCAGATTTCCGCCCGGTTGTGAATGAGCTTGCACAGTCGTGCATAATCATCACATGGTGGATACCTCGAACGGGCCCCTGCGGGTCGCGGTAGCTGGTGCGAGCGGCTACGCGGGCGGTGAAGTGCTGCGCCTGCTCCTCGGACACCCCGCCTACCGAAGCGGGCGCCTCGAGATCGGGGCGCTGACCGCCGGCTCCAACGCCGGTAGCACCCTCGGTGAGCTGCAGCCGCATCTGCTGCCGCTCGCGGACCGGGTGCTCGCGCCCACCACCGTCGAGGAACTCTCCGGCCACGACGTGGTCTTCCTCGGGCTGCCGCACGGCCAGTCCGCGGCGATCGCCACGGCCTTGCCGGACTCCACGATCATCATCGACTGCGGCGCCGACTTCCGGCTCACCGACGGCGCGGCCTGGGAGAAGTACTACGGCACCCCGCACGCCGGCCACTGGCCCTACGGCCTGCCCGAACTGCCCGGCGGCCGCGACAAGCTGCGCGGCGCCACCCGGATCGCCGTCCCCGGCTGCTACCCGACCGTGTCGAGTCTGGCGCTGGCCCCGGCCGTCGCGGCGGGCATCGTCGAACCGCGGGTGAATGTGGTTGCGGTGAGCGGCACTTCGGGCGCGGGCCGCAAACTCGACGTGGGCCTGCTCGGCTCCGAGGTGATGGGCTCGCTGCGGGCCTACAGCATCGCCGGAGCGCACCGGCACACCCCCGAGATCGCGCAGAACCTGAAGGCCGCCCAGGCTTCCGGCGGCGCCGCCGGTGCGGACGTGAGCGTGTCGTTCACCCCCGTGCTGGCCCCGCTGCCGCGCGGCATCCTCGCCACCTGCACCGCCCCCACCACCGTGGATGCCGCCCAGGCCCGGGCCGTCTACGAGAAGGCGTACGCCGACGAGCCTTTCGTGCACCTGCTGCCCGAAGGCGTGCTCCCGCAGACCGGTTCGGTGCTCGGCTCCAACGCCGTCACCCTCCAGGTCACCGTGGACACCGACGCCGGACTGCTGGTGGTCATCGGCGCGATCGACAACCTGACCAAGGGCACCGCCGGGGCCGCGGTGCAATCGATGAACCTGGCCCTCGGAATCGACGAGACCGCAGGACTTTCCACCGTAGGAGTGGCACCGTGAGCAACGACAACGTCAGCAACGACAGCGGGGCTGTGGGGAACGGCAAGCTGGTGCGGTCCCAGGGCGTCACCGCGCCGCTGGGCTTCCGGGCGGCCGGAATCGCGGCGGGCATCAAGAAGAGCGGCAAGCCCGACCTGGCACTGGTGTTCAACGAGGGCCCCGAGTACGCGGCCGCGGGCGTGTTCACCCGCAACAAGGTCAAGGCCGCGCCGGTGCTGTGGTCGCAGCAGGTGCTGACCGGCGGGCACCTGCGCGCCGTCATCCTGAACTCCGGCGGCGCCAACGCCTGCACCGGCCCGGGCGGCTTCCAGGACACCCACGCCACCGCCGAGGAACTCGCGAAGGCGTTGAGCAACTGGGGAACCGAGACCGGCGCGGGCGAGATCGCCGTCTGCTCCACCGGCCTGATCGGTGACCGGCTGCCCATGGACAAGCTGATCCCCGCCGTCACCGAGATCGTGCACGAGATGGGCGGCGGCCTGTCCGGCGGCGCCGAGGCCGCGCGCGCCATCATGACCACCGACACGGTGCCGAAGGAGACCGCCTTCCACCACCGGGACAAGTGGAACGTCGGCGGTATGGCCAAGGGCGCGGGCATGCTCGCACCGTCGCTGGCCACCATGCTGGTGGTGCTCACCACGGACGTGGTCGCCACCCCGGCCCAGCTGGACGAGGCGCTGCGCAACGCCACCCGCTACACCTTCGACCGCCTCGACGTGGACGGCTCCTGCTCCACCAACGACACCGTGCTGCTGCTGGCCAACGGCGCGTCCGGCGTGACCCCGACCCAGGCGGACCTGAACGCCGCCGTGCTCGCGGTCTGCGACGACCTCGCCGAGCAGCTCATGTCCGATGCCGAGGGCGTCACCAAGCGCGTGCACATCACCGTCAAGGGCGCGGTCAGCGAAGAAGAGGCGCTGATCGGCGCGCGGGCGCTGGCGCGCGACAGCCTGGTCAAGACCGCCTTCTTCGGCTCCGACCCGAACTGGGGCCGGGTGCTGGCCTCGATCGGCATCGCGCCCATCGAACTGGATCCGAACCGGGTCTCGGTGTCGTTCAACGGTTCTCCGGTGTGCATCGACGGCGCGGGCGCGCCCGGCGCCCGCGAGGTGGACCTGTCCGGCCCCGACATCCAGGTGCTGGTGGAACTGAACCTCGGCGACGGTGAGGCCACGATCCGCACCACCGACCTGTCGCACGGTTACGTCGAAGAGAACTCGGCCTACAGCTCATGAGCGATGTGGTGAAACAGCTTTCGGCCCTCGACAAGGCGCACGTTCTCGCCGACGCGCTGCCGTGGCTGCAGAAGTTCCGCGACAAGATCGTGGTCGTGAAGTACGGCGGCAACGCCATGATCGACGACGAGCTCAAGCGCGCCTTCGCCGCCGACATGGCGTTCCTGCGCACGGTCGGCGTGCACCCGGTGGTGGTGCACGGCGGCGGCCCGCAGATCAGCGCCATGCTGAAGAAGCTCGGCATGACCGGCGAATTCCGCGGCGGCTTCCGGGTCACCACGCCCGAGGTCATGGACGTGGTGCGGATGGTGCTGTTCGGCCAGGTGGGCCGGGAACTGGTGGGGCTCATCAACGCCCACGGCCCATACGCGGTCGGCATCTCCGGTGAGGACGCCCACCTGTTCACCGCTACCCGCCGCACCGTGCAGGTCGACGGGGAGGCCACCGACATCGGCCTGGTCGGCGACGTCACCTCGGTGGAGCCGTCCGCCGTGCTGGATCTGATCGCGGCGGGCCGGATTCCGGTGGTGTCCACCATCGCCCCCGACGCCGACGGCGTGGTGCACAACATCAACGCCGACACCGCCGCGGCCGCGCTCGCCGAGGGCATCGGCGCGGAGAAGCTGGTCGTCCTCACCGATGTCGAGGGCCTGTACACCAATTGGCCCGACCGGTCCTCGCTGACCAGCCGCATCGACACCGACGAACTGGCCAAGTTGCTGCCGTCGCTGGACGAGGGCATGGTGCCGAAGATGGAAGCCTGCCTGCGCGCCGTCGAGGGCGGCGTCCCGACCGCGCACGTGATCGACGGGCGCGTCGCCCATTCGGTCCTGCTGGAACTGTTCACCGGGGAGGGCATCGGCACGATGGTCACCCCCGCACAGGAGATCTCATGAGTACCGCAGACATTCAGCAGCGGTGGCAGACCGCACTGATGAACAACTACGGCACCCCGAAGGTCGCGCTGGTGCGCGGCGCGGGCGCGGTGGTCTACGACGCCGACGGCAAGCGCTACCTCGATTTCCTGGGCGGCATCGCGGTCAACAGCCTCGGCCACGCGCATCCGGCGATCCTGGCGGCGGTCACCCAGCAGCTGGGCACCCTCGGCCACGTGTCGAACCTGTACGCCTCCGAACCGGTCATCGAACTCGCCGAGCGGCTGCTCGCGCACTTCGGCGACGGCCACGGCAAGGCGTTCTTCTGCAACTCCGGCACCGAGGCCAACGAGGCCGCGTTCAAGATGGCGCGGCTGACCGGCCGTACCAAGATCGTCGCCTGCGAGGAGGCGTTCCACGGCCGCACCATGGGCGCGCTCGCGCTCACCGGGCAGCCGTCCAAGCGGGAGCCGTTCGAGCCGATGCCCGCCGGCGTCGTGCACGTGCCCTACGGTGACGCGCCGGCGCTGGCCGCCGCCGTGGACAAGGACACCGCCGCGGTGTTCATCGAACCCATCATGGGCGAGAGCGGCGTCGTGGTGCCCCCGGCCGACTACCTGGCCAAGGCCCGCGCCATCACCAAGGACCAAGGCGCGCTGCTGATCCTGGACGAGGTGCAGACCGGTATCGGCCGCACCGGCGCGTTCTACGCCCATCAGGCCGCGGGCATCGTGCCCGACGTCATCACCCTGGCCAAGGGTCTCGGCGGCGGTCTGCCCATCGGCGCGGTGCTGGCCCAGGGCCCGGCCGCGGACCTGCTGCAGCCGGGTATGCACGGCACCACCTTCGGCGGCAACCCGGTGTGCGCGGCGGCGGCGCTGGCCGTGTTGCGGACCATCGACGAAGAGGGTTTGCTCTCGCACGTGGAGAAGGTCGGCAAGATCCTCGTCGACGGCATCGAGCACCTCGGACACCCGCTGGTGGATCATGTGCGCGGCGCGGGCCTGCTGATCGGCATCCAGCTGACCGACGATGTCTCCGCCGAGGTCGATCTCGCCGCCCGCGAGGCCGGATACCTGCTGAATCCCGCCAAGCCCAACGTGATCCGGCTCGCTCCGCCCCTGGTGCTCACCGAGACCCAGGCCGAGAACTTCCTGTCCGACCTGCCCGGCATCCTCGATGCCGCCCAGGCCCAGAAGGAGTCCAAGTGACCATCCGGCATTTCCTGCGCGACGACGACGTCACCCCCGCCGAACAGGCCGAGATCCTGGCCCTGGCCGCGGAATTGAAGGCCGCGCCGCTGGCCCGCAAGCCCCTCGCGGGTCCGCGCGGCGTCGCGGTGATGTTCGAGAAGAACTCCACCCGTACGCGTTTCTCCTTCGAGATGGGCATCGCCCAGCTCGGCGGTCACGCCGTCGTGGTCGACGGCCGCGACACCCAGCTGGGCCGCGAGGAGACCCTCGCCGACACCGGCCGGGTGCTCTCGCGTTATGTCGACGCCATCGTGTGGCGCACCTTCGAACAGGCCCGCCTGGACGAGATGGCCGGTGCCGCAACGGTTCCCGTCGTCAACGCGCTGTCCAACGAGTTCCATCCGTGTCAGGTGCTGGCGGACCTGCAGACCCTGCGCGAGCGCAAGGGCGACGACCTGACCGGCCGCAACCTCACGTTCCTGGGCGACGGCGCGAACAATATGGCGCACTCGCTGATGCTGGGCGGTGTCACCGCGGGCATGAACGTCACCATCGCCGCCCCCGAGGGCTTCGAACCCTTCGGCTGGATCGTCGACGCCGCGCAGAAGCGGGCCGCCGAGACCGGCGCGACCATTACCCTCACCCACGACCCGCTCGCCGCCGTCGACGGCGCCGACGCCCTGGTCACCGATACCTGGACCTCCATGGGCCAGGAGAACGACGGCCGCGACCGCGTGGCCCCGTTCCGTCCGTTCCAGGTCAACGCCGAGCTGCTGGCCCGCGCCGCCGCGGATGTGACGGTCCTGCACTGCCTTCCGGCCCACCGCGGCGAGGAGATCACCGACGAGGTCCTCGACGGCCCGCACAGCGCCGTCTGGGATGAGGCCGAGAACCGTCTGCACGCCCAGAAGGCCCTGCTGGTCTGGCTGCTCGAGCGATTCGAGCGAGGCGAGAGGTGAGCAGCGGCGAACGACGCACGGCCGCACCGGCTTCGGGTAAGTCCGGTGCGGCCGTCGCGCGCACCCGAGCGGGCCGGCAAGCCCGCATCGTCGCCATCCTGGCCCAGCACGAGGTCCGCAGCCAGTCCGAACTGGCCGCCCTGCTCTCCGGCGAGGGCATCGACACCACCCAGGCCACCCTCTCCCGCGACCTCGACGAACTGGGCGCGGTGAAGCTGCGCGCCGCCGACGGCGGCGCGGGCGTCTACGTGGTCCCCGAGGACGGCAGCCCCGTCCGCGGCGTCACCGGCGGCACCGAACGCCTCTCGAAACTGCTGGGTGACCTGCTGGTCTCCACCGATGCCAGCGGCAATATCGCGGTCCTGCGCACCCCGCCCGGCGCGGCCCACTTCCTCGCCAGCGCCCTCGACCGCGCGGCGTTGCCGGAGGTCGTCGGCACCATCGCCGGCGATGACACCATCGCGGTCATCGCCCGCGAACCCATGACCGGCGCCGAACTCGCCGCCAAGATCGAACAGCTGGCCTGAGCCTTCGCCCGGCCCGAGCGTCACCCGGCCTGAGGTTTCACTGCGCCTCGTGCGCGATCGCGGAGACCTTGTGCGCCACCGCGAAAACACGCCGGAACGGCAGCCACGTCGTGCCGTCCGGATTGCGGGGGTAGGCATCGCGCAGAATCGGGGCGAGGTCGGCGCGGAACCGCTGCCACTCCTGGTCGTCGAGGGTGTCGCGGACCGGGCGCAGGGCCGTGCCCGTAACCCAGTGCAGGACCGGGTCTTCGCCGGTCAGGGGCTGGAGGTAGGTGGTCTCCCAGGCGTCGACCGCGCATCCGGCGGCGGCCAGGACCGCGGCGTACCCGGCCGCGTCCGGGACCGCCCGGCGGTCGAGAATGCCTGCCGCCGACAGGCGTTCGCGCCAGCGCGGGGAGGCGGCGACCTCGCGGATCGCGATATGGGAAGGGGCGTCGAAGTTTCCGGGGACCTGGAGGGCGAGCCAGGCGCCGCCGGGCAGGGCGTCGATCCATGTCGGCAGCAGGGCGAGGTGATCCGGGACCCATTGCAGGACCGCGTTGGTGACGACCACGTCGGTGTCGGGGGAGGGGCGCCAGTCGCGGACGTCGGCGACGGAGGCGTCGATGCCGTGTTCGCGTGCGGCGGCGACCATTTCGGGGGAGGAGTCGAAGGCCTCGAGGGTCGCGTCGGGCCAGCGCTCGGCGAGGGTGACGGTGAGATTGCCTGGGCCGCAGCCCAGATCGGCCACGCGCCGGGGCCGGTCGGCTCGCACCCGGTGGACCAGATCGAAGAACGGTCGCGCGCGCAGATCGTCGAAGGCGAGGTAGGTCTCCGGGTCCCACATGGGGTCCTCCGATCGTCGAATTTCCCAAACCGTACGTCCGTACTGTATCCCTGTTCGGGTGCCGGGGCAAGGTTCCCGAGGGTGACGGGCGCGGCGGTAGGCGCAGGCGGGGACCCCGGTTATGAATGGGATTGCATCGTCATGCATAATCATTTGCAGGACGACGGAGCGCACCACGGGACCGGGAAGGGACCGCGGGCAGCGCACCGGTCGAGGGCCTAAACGGACTACTGAGGAGCACACGGACTATGACCAAGCGCGTCGTACTCGCCTACTCCGGCGGACTGGACACATCGGTCGCCATCAGCTGGATCGGTAAGGAGACCGGCGCCGAGGTCGTCGCCGTCGCCATCGATCTCGGCCAGGGCGGCGAGGACATGAACGACGTGCGCCAGCGCGCGCTGGACTGCGGCGCGGTCGAGTCCATCGTCGTGGACGCCCGCGACGAGTTCGCCGACGAGTACTGCCTGCCCACCGTGCAGGCCAACGCCCTCTACATGGGCCGCTACCCGCTGGTCTCGGCCATCTCCCGGCCGCTGATCGTCAAGCACCTGGTCGAGGCCGCCGAGTACCACGGCGCCGACACCGTCTCGCACGGCTGCACCGGCAAGGGCAACGACCAGGTCCGCTTCGAGGTCGGCATCGGCGCGCTCGCCCCCGACCTGAAGGTCATCGCCCCGGTCCGCGACTACGCCTGGACCCGCGAGAAGGCCATCGAGTTCGCCGGCGAGAACAAGCTCCCGATCAACGTGAGCAAGAAGTCGCCGTTCTCCATCGACCAGAACCTGTGGGGCCGCGCGGTCGAGACCGGCTTCCTCGAGGACCTGTGGAACGCCCCGACCAAGGACGTCTACGACTACACCGTGGACCCGACCGTCAACTTCGAGGCGCCCGACGAGCTCATCATCACCTTCGACAAGGGTGTCCCGGTCGCCATCGACGGCCGCCCGGTCACCATGCTCGAGGCCATCACCGAGCTGAACCAGCGCGCCGGCCGTCAGGGCGTGGGCCGGCTGGACATGGTCGAGGACCGGCTCGTCGGCATCAAGAGCCGTGAGATCTACGAGGCCCCCGGCGCCATCGCGCTGATCGCGGCCCACCAGGAGATGGAAGCCGTCACCATCGAGCGCGAGCTGGGCCGCTACAAGCGCCAGGTCGAGCAGCGCTGGGGCGAGCTGGTGTACGACGGCCTGTGGTACTCCCCGCTCAAGCGCGCTCTCGACGCGTTCGTGCAGGACACCCAGCAGCACGTCTCCGGCGAGATCCGCATGGTGCTGCACGGCGGCAGCGTGGTCGTCAACGGCCGTCGCTCCGACGAGTCGCTCTACGACTTCAACCTGGCCACCTACGACGAGGGCGACACCTTCGACCAGTCGCTGGCCAAGGGCTTCGTCCAGATCCACGGCCTGTCCTCCAAGGTCGCGGCGCGACGGGACCTCAACAGCAAGTAGTAGCGTCGATCCGGGCAGTTCTTGTTGTGACACCCGGCCGAAGGAGACGCGCCCATGCGAACCGATGACGACAGTTGGGACATCACGGAGAGCGTGGGCGCGACCGCCCTCGGCGTCGCGGCCCTGCGCGCCCACGAGAGCGGGCAGCAGGACGCGCTCTTCCACGACCCGTACGCGGCGAAACTGGTGAGCGCGGTCGGCTCCGAGGGCTGGAACAACCTCATGGCCGGGATGCGGAACCTCGGCGACAGCGAGCAGGGCGGCGAGGACGCCGATCTGCGCGGCTGGTCCATGGGCAGCGTCCTGATCGCCCGGACGATCTACTTCGACGAGTACTTCGCCGCCGCCCAGCGCGCCGGGATCCGGCAGATCGTGATCCTGGCCGCCGGGCTCGACGCCCGCGCCTACCGGCTCGAATGGCCCGAGGGCACCCGCATCTTCGAGCTGGATCAGCCGAAGGTGCTGGCGTTCAAAGCGCGAGCCCTCGCCGAGGACGAACCCGCCGCCGACCGCCGCGAAGTGGCGATCGACCTGCGCCAGGACTGGCCGAAAGCCTTGCTGGACAAGGGTTTCGAACCCGGCGAGCCGACCGCCTGGCTGGCTGAGGGACTGCTGCGCTACCTGCCCGGTCACGCCCAGGACAAGCTGCTCGAGCAGGTGGCCGAACTCAGCGCGCCCGGCAGCCGGATCGCGTTGAACCTCGGCACCGACCAGGACATGGCCGACCAGTTCCGGGAACGCCGGGCCAAGGTCATGGCCGACGCGGGCGTGAAGATCGACCTGGAAAACCTGTTCTACCCGTGGGAGGACCGCAAGGACCCCCGCACCTGGTTCGCCATGCACCAGTGGCTGGTGACCGAGGGCGACCCGGTCACCCTGCTCGAGGACCGCGGCCGTACCGTCCCGGAGACGGCCAAGGCCGGTATGGGCCACCACATTCTGATGACCGCACTCCGACCCCGAGGAGACGACACGCTATGAGCCAGGGCGGCAGCACCAATGAAGGCGCGCTGTGGGGTGGACGCTTCGCGTCCGGTCCCGCCGCGGCGATGGCGGCGCTGAGCAAGTCGACCCACTTCGACTGGGCGCTCGCGCCGTACGACATCCGCGCCTCCCAGGCGCACGCGCGCGTGCTGCACAAGGCCGGGCTGCTGTCGGAATCGGATCTGACGGGCATGCTGGCCGGGCTGGATCAGCTGGCCGCCGACGTGGCCTCGGGCGCGTTCGGGCCGCTGGAATCCGATGAGGACGTGCACGGTGCGCTCGAGCGCGGCCTGATCGACCGGGTCGGCACCGAGCTCGGCGGGCGGCTGCGCGCGGGCCGCTCCCGCAACGACCAGGTGGCCACCCTGTTCCGCATGTGGCTGCGGGACGCGGTGCGGCACATCGCCGCCGGCGTGCTGGACGTGGTCGACGCCATCGTCGCGCAGGCGGCCGCGCATCCGGACGCGGTCATGCCCGGCAAGACCCACCTGCAGGCCGCCCAGCCGGTGCTGCTGGCCCATCACCTGCTCGCGCACGCGCATCCGCTGCTGCGTGACATCGAGCGGATCCGCGATTTCGACAAGCGGGCCGCGGTGTCGCCCTACGGTTCCGGCGCGCTGGCGGGCTCCTCGCTGGGCCTGGATCCGGAGGCCATCGCCGCCGAACTGAACTTCGACTCCTCGGCCGCGAACTCCATCGACGCCACCTCCTCGCGCGACTTCGCCGCCGAGGCCGCGTTCGTGCTGTCCATGATCGCGGTCGACCTCAGCCGCATGGCCGAAGAGGTGATCATCTGGAGCACACCGGAATTCGGCTACATCACCCTCGCCGACGCCTGGTCCACCGGCTCGTCGATCATGCCGCAGAAGAAGAACCCCGACGTCTCGGAGCTGACCCGCGGCAAGGCCGGTCGCCTCATCGGCAACCTGACCGGTTTGCTGGCCACCCTGAAGGCGCAGCCGCTGGCCTACAACCGTGACCTGCAGGAAGACAAGGAACCGGTCTTCGATTCGGTCGCCCAGCTGGAGCTGCTGCTGCCCGCCATCGCCGGCCTGGTCTCCACCCTGACCTTCCACACCGACCGCATGGCCGAGCTGGCCCCCGCGGGCTTCACCCTAGCCACCGACATCGCCGAATGGCTGGTCCGCCAGGGCGTTCCGTTCCGTGTCGCGCACGAGGCCGCGGGCGGCTGCGTCCGCGCCGCCGAGGCGCGCGGCGTCGGCCTGGACGAACTGACCGACGCGGAGTTCGCGGCCGTCGACCCGGCGCTCACCCCCGCTGTGCGGGAGGTGCTCACGGTGCAGGGCTCGATCGCCTCCCGCAACGCGCGCGGCGGCACCGCCGGAACCCAGGTCGCCAAGCAGCTCGAAGAGGTGCGCGGCACGGCCGCCACCCAGCGCGCCTGGCTGGGCTGACCAGCGGCGACAGCTTCGTCGAGCGACGACAACGGCCCGTGGGGATTCCCTTTCCGGAAACCCCACGGGCCGTTCGTCATCCGCGACGGTAGTTCATGTGTTTCGCGGCGGGCACGGACGCGCGACCGGAGTCGTGCACCTTGCCGTCGCGATTGGGTTGTTTCCGCGCGCCTTTGCCGCGCCGTTCGGCCCGCGAGAGCCGAGGCTCCTCGGGGGTCTCGACAGGGATGTCGGGCGACACGGGGACAGTGGGCGACGCCGCAATTGCAAGCGACGCGGGGATGGCAGGCGACGCCGGAATTGCAAGCGACGCGGGGATTTCAGGCAACGCGGGGATTTCCGGCGATGCGGGAATTGCCGACGACGCGGAAATTGCCGACGATGCGGGAGTAGCAGGCAGCGAGAAGTGCTCGGGCACAAGTCCTCCTAGAAATATGCGTGACCGACTAACCGGATCGGGTGCCGGCCGGAATCGGGAAAGCCACGGGCGGTCGAGACGACAGACCGCCGGGCGTCAGACGCGAATCGCGCTCAGGAGAACAGGAACAGCCACATGCCGAGCACTGTAACCACAGGCCCGCACCCGCCGCATCCCATTTAATTCCGCGTGTCCCGCAGGGCTTGGTTCCGCGTGTCCCGCAGGGTGAGGACAGCGGCGGTGATGCCCTTCCGGTCGTAGCTGCTGACCGGCATGGTCGCGCCATGAGTGTGGCGGACTGTGCCCTCGGCGTCGACCAGCACGGTGCCCGACTGCTGCATCGAACCGAAGACGCGGCGGGTCAGGCCGACCGACTCGTGCGGGTCGCCGGTCGAGCCGGTCAGGACGGCGAACGGTATGGCGTGCTTGGTCTTCCAGGCCAGCGCGGCGTCGCGATCCTCGGGGACCACGATCACGACCCGGATGTTCTCGTCGTCGAAGAAGTCGCGCCGCGCGATCAGATCACGGACGTGCCGGTTGCAGATCGGGCAGGAGGTCGAGCGCATGAAATACAGCAGGGCGCCGCGCGCGTCGCGGCTGTCCGACAGCCGCCAGGGCTGTCCGGCGGTATCGATCAGATCCAGATTCGGCGCGGGGTGTCCGGTGGTGAGCATGGTGGAGCGTCCCTTCGTCAGGGGTGGGCGTGCGAGATGGTGGAGATGACCGGTGGTGCGACCGGGCCGGCGGTCAGCGACGGTCGTCGAGGCCCTGGCGGACCGCGGCGCGGGCGCGGTGCAGCTGCGATTTCATTGCCGCGGTGCTCAATCCGAGCGCGTCGGCGGTCGCGCGGCCGGGATAGCCCAGCACATCGCGCATGATCAGCACCCGGCGCTGCACCTCGGGCAGGGCTGTGATCGCCTCGGCCAGCTGGTCGGCGTCCAGTCGCCGCAGCACCTCGTCCTCGGCGGAGCCGACGACGTCGACGGTCTCGGTCCGCGGCGCGTGGTCCAGGACTCGCCGCGCCCGGCGCAGGCACTCGTTGCGGACGATGCGGAACATCCACGACGCCAGCGCGGTGGTCGCGCGCAGCGTGCCGATCTTGCGGTACAGGATGATCAGCGCTTCCTGCGTGGCGTCCTCGGCATCGGTGTCGGAGGCGCACAGCTGCCGCGCGAACCTGCGCACATGCGGATGCGCGCCGTACACGACGGCGGCGATCGCCTCGCGGTCACCGTTCTGGGCCGCTGTCACCAGCTGCTCACCGGCCCAGCCGCGTTCCACGCCCTGCTCTCTCACTTCGATTCGTACAGTCACCACCATAAGAGCGTCCCCGGCCGGAAAAGGATTCGAATCCGGCCGGGGAAAGTCGCCCGTGGGTGTTCTCCAGCTGTGGGGTTCTAGCTCAGGGCCTGCCGCATGAGTTCGGTGATGCGGGCCTCGGTGGCGGGTGTCATGCTCTTCAGCGCGTAGTTGACCGGCCACATCTCGCCGTCGTCCAGGTTGGCGGCATCGTTGAAGCCCAGGATGGCGTAGCGGTACTTGAACTTGGCGGCGGGCTGGAAGAAGAACACGATCTTGCCGTCGCGGGTGTAGGACGGCATGCCGTACCAGGTCTTCGCGCCGAGCTCGGGGGCGATGGACTTGACCAGGGCGTGCAGGCGTTCGGCGATCGCGCGGTCGGCGTCGTCCATCTCGGCGATCTTGGCCAGCACGTCCTGCTCGCCGTCGGCCTTGGCGGAGCGGGAGTTGCGGCGGCGCGCGGCGGTCTTCAGTTCCTCGGCATGGGCTTTCATGGCGGCGCGCTCGTCGGCGCTGAAACCGACGGTGGTCTGCTCGGCGGGGTTCTCGGTGGCCATGGCTGGATTCCTTTGCGGGAGTGGGGGAGAAGGGGACGAGGGGGAGGGTCAGCGGTCCTGGATGAGGCCCAGGACATTGCCGTCGGCGTCGGTCACGGTCGCGACCAGGCGGCCGCCGCCGACCTCGCGGGCGGCCTGCCGGACCGTCGCGCCCGCGGTGGTGAGCGCCGCGATCTTGGCCTCGATGTCGGTGACGTGCCAGTAGGAGACGGGGCCGGCCGGGCTCTGCGGGCTGCCCGCCGGGACCAGACCGATGTGCTGGCCCTCGGCGTCGAAGCCCACGTAGTAGGGGGAGTCGGTCTGCGGCTCCAAGCCCAGCAGCGCGGTGTACACGGTCTTGGCGGTCGCCAGGTCGGCGACGGGGTGCAGCACGGTCCTGATGCCCTGGGTGGTCATTGTTTCTCCTGGTGAGCGGGTGTTCGTTCGGTGTGCTTCCAGCTTCGCCTCCGGGACCCCTCGGTCACATCCGTGGCGACCACGGAAGCCACCACGGAGAGCGACACCGATCGCTGCCCGTACCGCCGCGGCCGATCCCATACGGCAGACTGGGTTCATGGCTGTGACGTTGGAGATCTCCACCCGTGAAGCCGAGGTGCTGGCCCTGGTGGGCGAGCACCTCAGCAATGCCGAGATCGGTGCGCGACTGTTCATCTCGGTGCGCACGGTGGAGAGCCACGTCTCCTCGCTGCTGCGCAAACTCGATGTGCCCGACCGCCGGGCGCTGGCCCAGCACGCCGCCGCCACCCGCGCCGCGAGCCCGCAGGCCGCGCCCGTGCTGCCGACACCGTTGACCTCGTTCATCGGCCGCACCGGTGAACGCGCCGAACTCGCCGAACTGCTCCGGACCCGGCGGCAGGTGACCGCGGTCGGACCCGGCGGCGTCGGCAAGACCCGGCTGGCCCTCGCCGTGGCCGCGGAGGTGGGCGCCGAATTCGCCGACGGCGTGTGGTTCGTCGACCTGGTGCCGGTCGCGAGCCCCGATACCTGCGTGGTCGCGGGCACCGTCGCCATGGCCCTCGGCATCGGCGAACAACCCGGCCGACCCTTCGACCGCGCCGTGCTGGCCGCGCTCGTCGACCGCAATGCCCTGCTGGTCCTGGACAATTGCGAACACGTCCGCGACGGCGTGGCCCCCTTCATCGAAGAGCTGCTGGCCACCTGCCCCGGTGTGCGCGTGCTGGCCACCAGCCGCGCCCGGCTGCTGGTGCCGTTCGAACACATCTACACCGTGCCGCCGATGTCGCTTGCCGGGGAAGGCGATTCGGACGCCGTCGCCCTGTTCATGGACCGCGCGGCGGCCGGCGGCTGGCCGCCCAATCACGCGCTGCGCGACCAGGTGGCGGCGTTCTGCGGACGCCTCGACGGCGTGGCGCTGGCCATCGAACTGGCCGCCGCCCGGTGGACCTCACTCGGATTGGACGGCCTCACCGCCGGTTTGGACGATCAGCTGCGCATGCTGTCGGGCGGCGCCCGCGCCGACGACCGGCACCGCTCGGTCCGCGCCGCCCTCGACTGGAGCCACGCCCTGCTCGAACCCGAGGACCGCACCGTGCTGCGCCGGATCTCGGTGTTCATGGCCGTCTTCCCCGTCGAGGCGGCCGCCGCGGCCGCGGGCGTCGACAAGGGCACGGTGGCAGCCGGATTGGCGCGATTGGCCGAGCAGAGCCTGCTCGTCGTCACCGACACCCCGACCGGAACCCGGTTCCGGGCACTGGAGACCATCCGTCAGTACGGACTGGAACAGCTCGACGCCGCCGGTGAACTCGACGCCGCCCGCGCCGCCCACCTGCGCTGGTGCGCGTCGGAGGCGGCCGAACTCGGCTCCGTGCGCGAGGGCTGGCGGCCCCGATTCGATATCGCCGCCGACGATTTCCGCGCCGGCCTCGGCTGGGCCTTCGAACGCCCGGATCAGCGGACCGACGCGTTCGAACTGGCCCGCGGCTTCGCGCACCTGCTGTTCGCGCGCCACCTCACCGGCGAATCCCAATGGCGCCACGAACAAGCCGCGTACCTCGCCGACGACCCCGCCGTCGCCGCCGACCTGCTCCGCCAGTCGGCCGCCGCGGCGGGCTGCGGCGGCAACGGCGACGACATGTACCGCCTGCACCGCTCCGCCGCCGAATTCGCCCAGCGCGCCGGTGATCCCGCCGCCGCGGCCATCGACCTGGCGACGGCGGCATCCTGCGCCTACCGCTTCTGGGGCAAATTCGAGCGCCTCCCTGAGCGACGTGACGCGGAAGCGCTCATCACCGCGGCGCGAGGGCTGATCGACCCGGCTGTGGCGACCGAGAATGACACTGCAGCGCTCCTCGCCGCGGTGCGGGGCGAGGCCGCTCGGGCGGCGGTCGAATTGGCCGAGACCATCGTGTTCGCCAATCCGTTCACCGCGCCACAGGGCGGCTCGGACATCGCCGCGCCGGAAGCCCTGTCGCGGGCGGAACGGGCCGTCGAGCTCGCGCACGGCACCCGGGATCCGTACGCCGAATCGGCCGCCCTCGACGCGCTCGCCGCCGCCCAGAGTCGCGCCGGGGATCTGCGGGCCGCCGCGGCGACCGCCCGGCGGCGCATCCGGCTGCTGTCGACCACGCCGGACAACCCGGTCGGCACCCACGAACTGGTCGACGCGCTCGGTCAAGCCACCGAATTCGGGCTCGGGGCAGGCGATCTCGCCGGGGCCCGGCGGTGGGGGCGCCAACTGGCCGAACACCCGATGCTGGCCGAGGTCGGCCACACCGCCACCAGCCGCCTCCTGGTCGCGGACGCCCTGGCCGGCAATGTCGACGACGTCCTCACCCACGGCGCGCGCTTCCTCGAGGCCTGGCATCGCGAGGACCGGCCCGCCCGCTCGGCCCTGGGCGCCGCCGTGGCCGGTGTCCGCATGATCCACGGCCTGCGCGACGACTTCGACGCCGAACGCGAATGGACCGGCGTCCTCCAGCAACTCGGCACCCCGGCCGCCGACGCCGACGGCTACCAGGCCGTCTTCGACGCCCTCCTGATGCTCCACCACGGCCAGCCCGAGGACGCCCTGGAACGCACCGAACTCACCGTGGCCGAGGCGAGCGCACGGGTGCCGGGCGCTTGGCTGCCGTGGTACCTGGCCCTGCACGCCGAGGCCGCCGCGTTCGCCGGGAACGCCGATGCCGCAGGCGAATTCGACCAGGCCAGGACGGCGGTCGACGGAAATCCGGTGGCCGCGGCCATCATCGACCGCGCCGAGGCCCTACTCGCCAAGGACCGCGACCGACTGTTGTCCACCGCTGCCACTTTCGACGCCGCGGGCTGCCGCTACCAGGCGGCGCGCACCAGGATCCTGGCCGGTGGGGCGGAGGCAGCCGACGGGGCCGCGGTGCTCACCACACTGGGAGTAGCTCCGATGACCGCGCTGGTGCACCTCTGACGGGTCAGCGTCGCTATTGTGCGGCCATGACCTTGTTGCTGTTGGCGCTGGCGATCGCGTGTGAGGTGACGGCGACGGTGTCGCTGAAGATCTCCGAGGGGTTCAGCAAGGTGGTGCCGTCGATCATCGTGGTGATCGGGTACGGGGCGGCGTTCTACTTCCTGTCGCAGGCGCTGAAGCGGGGGATGGCCATCGGGGTGGCGTACGGGATCTGGTCGGCGGTCGGGGTGGTGGCGGTGGCGACCATCGGGGCGCTGTTCTTGGACGAGCGGATCACGGCGGTGCAGATCGGGGGGATCGTGTTGGTCATCGCGGGGGTGCTGGCGCTGGAACTCGGTGGGGCCCACTGAGATTCGGGGTGGGGCCGTCAGTCCTGGACGCGCACCAGGTAGCCCGCGTCGGCGAGCGCGGCGAGGACTTCGTCGCGGTGGGTGGGGCCGCGGGTTTCCAGGGTGAGCAGGACCTCGACCTCGTCGATGGCCAGCCAGGCGCCGGTGCGGGAGTGGGCCACGTCGAGGACGTTCGCGCCGGTGCGGCCCAGTTCGGAGAGCAGGCGCGACAGGCTGCCGGGGCGGTCGGAGATGGTGACGCGGGCGGCCAGATAGCGGCCCGCGGCGCTGAGGCCGTGGCCGATGACGCGGGTCAGCAGCAGGGGGTCGATATTGCCGCCGGAGAGGATGGCGCAGACCGGGCCCCGGAGTTCGAGTTCCGCTGCGGTGCAGGCCATCAGGGCGGCGACGCCGGCGGCGCCCGCGGGCTCGACGATGAGCTTGGCCCGTTCCATGCACAGCAGCAGGGCCTTGGACAGGGCGTCCTCGTCGACGGTGACGATCCGCGGTGCGAAGTCGAGGACATGCTCGAACGGCACCTCACCGGGCAGGCCGACCGCGATACCGTCGGCCATGGTGGACATCTGCTCCAGCGCGACCGGCTTCCCGGCGGAGAGGGAGGCGGGCCAGGCGGCGGCCTCGGCGGCCTGGACACCGATCACCGTGACCCGCGGGCGCAGCAGGCCCACGGCCGCGGCCACCCCGGCCAGCAGGCCGCCGCCGCCCGTGGGCACCAGCACGGTGCCGACATCCGGGAGCTGGTCGAGGATTTCGAGCCCGACCGTCGCCTGTCCGGCCACGATATCGGGGTGGTCGAACGGGTGCACCAGCGTCGCCCCGGTGCGCTCGGCGAATTCCTTGGCGGCCGTGAGACATTGGTCGACGGTGTCGCCGGTCTGATGCACGGTCGCACCATAGGCCCTGGTGGCCACCAGCTTCGGCAGGGCCGCGCCGACCGGCATGAACACCGTGGAGTCGATGCCCAGCGAGGTCGCCGCCCAGGCCACCCCCTGCGCGTGATTGCCGGCGCTGGCCGCCACCACACCGCGTTCCCGCTCGGCGGGTGACAGATTCGCGATCCGGTTGTAGGCGCCGCGCGGCTTGAACGATCCGGTGCGCTGCAGGTTCTCGCATTTCAGCCACACCGGGTGCCCGATCCGCTCGGCCAGCACCCGCGAACCGACCACCGGCGTCCGGCGGATCACCGGTTCGAGCAGGGTCGCCGCCGCCTCGATCCGCGCCATGAGCTCCATGCGCGTCATGTTGCCAGGAATTCACCTCACCCGCGGGGCGGCGCGACGCCGGGACAATGGCCAATACCGCACACTCGGCCCGGGAAATGTGAAGCACATGTGAACGGGCTGGTCGAAAAAGATATACGGATCACGCAATGACCCGGAAACCGAAAAGCAATCCATGGGGAACGGCTCGTTCCTACCTTGAGCTCACTCATCGGCTTTCGGATCGGATAACCACCCCATGACCGACATCGTCACTCCCGCATCGGCGGGCGCGGAATCAGCAGCGGCGCCACCGGCTCCAGACTACGACCCTCGGCTCACCAATGACGACCTCGCCCCCCTGAAAAAACAGACCTGGGGCTCGTACCACATCTTCGCCTTCTGGATGTCGGATGTGCACAGCGTCGGCGGATACGTCACCGCCGGTAGCCTTTTCGCGCTCGGCCTGGCCGGTTGGCAGGTGCTCGCCGCCCTGCTCATCGGCATCACGATCGTATATTTCCTGTGCAACCTCGTGGCCGCGCCGAGTCAGCGCGCGGGCGTCCCGTACCCGGTCGTGTGCCGCAGCGCCTTCGGCGTGAAGGGCGCCAATATCCCGGCCATCATCCGCGGCCTGATCGCGGTGGCCTGGTACGGGATCCAGACCTACCTGGCCTCGGCCGCGCTGATCGTGGTGGCGGTCAAGCTCTTCCCGAGCCTGGCGCCCTACGCCAAATCCGGTGACTACGGCTTCCTCGGGCTGTCGCTGCTCGGCTGGGGCGCCTACCTGGTGCTGTGGGTGGTGCAGGCCGCCGTGTTCTGGCAGGGCATGGAGTCCATTCGCAAGTTCATCGACTTCTGCGGTCCCGCCGTCTATGTCGTCATGTTCTTCCTGTGCGGCTATCTGATCTACAAGGCCGGCTGGGGCGCCATCGACCTGCAGCTGGGTGCGGTGAAGTACCACGGCTGGGACGCGCTGCCGGTGGTGCTGGGCGCGATCGCGCTGGTGGTGTCCTACTTCTGCGGGCCCATGCTGAACTTCGGCGACTTCTCCCGCTACAGCAAGTCCCTGGCCTCGGTGAGGCGCGGCAACCTGCTCGGGCTGCCGGTCAACTTCCTGGCCTTCTCGCTGCTCGTGGTGATCACCGCCTCGCTGACCATCCCGGTGTACGGCGAGCTCATCACCGATCCGGTCGAGACCGTCTCGCGCATCGACTCCACCTTCGCGATCGTGCTGGGCGCGCTGACCTTCACCATCGCCACGGTCGGCATCAATATCGTCGCCAACTTCATCTCGCCCGCCTTCGACTTCTCGCACGTGAGCCCGCAGAAGATCTCCTGGCGGATGGGCGGCATGATCGCGGCGGTCGGGTCGGTGCTGATCACGCCGTGGAACCTGTACAACAACCCCGACGTCATCCACTACACCCTGGAAGTGCTGGGCGCGTTCATCGGCCCGCTGTTCGGCGTGCTCATCGCCGACTACTACCTGGTGCGCAAGAAGACCATCGTGGTCGACGAGCTGTTCACCATGGCCGAGACCGGGAAGTACTGGTACCGCAACGGATTCAACCCGGTCGCGGTGATCGCCACCGTGATCGGCGCCATCGCGGCGGTGTTCCCGGTCCTGGCCAAGGACGTCTACGGCATGCACACCGCCGCCCAGTACAGCTGGTTCATCGGCTGCGGTCTGGCGCTGGTCATCTACTACGGACTGGCCACACGCACCAAGTTGATGGTCGAGGCCTGAGGGTCATCCCTCACCGAGATCCCTGGCAGCGGTGCCGGACGCTGCCAGGGATTTGCCATTTCGGCGATAAAGCGGCTTCGTCGAATGTGGTGCGGCTTACATATTCCGCACGCTTTTGCGTATTAAAGGGCACAGCCGAAATATTCGGCTTTTCGGAATCGCAATTAGTACCGTGGATCTCATGCAGCTCTCCCGGTTCACCGATCTCGGCTTGCGGTCGCTCATGCGCCTGGCGGTCAGTAGTGGGGCCGACGAGCGCGTCACCGTCAAACTCATTGCGCGACAGGTGAACGCCTCGGAGAACTACGTCGCCAAGGCCGTCTCCAAGCTGGCCGAACTCGGCTATGTCGAGTCCCAGCGCGGGCGCACCGGCGGGATCTTCCTGACCGAAGCCGGCCGCGCCACCACCATCGGCACCATTGTCCGGAAGCTGGAAGGTGCCGAGGAAGTCATCGACTGTGCCGGGGCCAATCCGTGCCCGCTCGCGAATGCCTGCCGTTTGCGGGGTCTCCTCGCGACCGCGCAGAAAGCGTTCTATGCCGAGCTCGATCGGTACCGGCTGTCCGATCTGGTGGATCAGCGAACCGTGGAACTGCTGCATCTGCCGGTCTTCCCGGCAGCGGAACTCATCGACACCTAGGAGACCTTCATGAGGCTCGCGCCGGATTCCGCGCTCCACAACGTCGTCGAATTGGCTGAGCCCAATACCCCGTCGCTGGGGGCCGAGCACGCCGACGTGATTCGTGCGACCCTGCCCTTGGTGGCCGCGCACATCGACCGGATCACCGCGCTGTTCTACACGAGAATGTTCGCCGCCCACCCGGAACTGCTGCGGGACCGCTTCAATCGCGGCAACCAGCACGACGGCGCACAGCAGAAGGCCCTCGCCGCCTCCATCGCCACCTTCGCCACTCATCTCGTGGACCCGGATCTGCCGCATCCGCGGGAACTGCTTTCCCGCATCGGCCACAAGCACGCCTCGCTCGGCGTCACCGAGCCCGAGTACCGGATCGTGCACGAGCACCTGTTCGCCGCCATCGTCGAGGTGCTGGGCGCGGATGTGGTGACCGCGGAGATCGCCGCGGCCTGGGATCGCGTGTACTGGCTGATGGCGCGGACTCTCATCGATGTCGAACGCGAGCTCTACGATGCCGCCGGGGTCGAGCCCGGCGACGTGTTCCGCCGGACGCGCGTGGTGCAGCGGGTCGACGACCCCTCGGGCGTGGCCACCTTCGTGGTGGAGTCCGCCGACCCGGCGACCCCGCTGCCGGGATTCGCGCCGGGACAGTACATCTCGGTCGGCGCGCGGCTGTCCGACGGCGCCCGCCAGCTGCGCCAGTACAGCCTGGTCAATCGCGGGGGCGATGGCCGGCTCGCGTTCACGGTGCGCAAGGTGCTCGCCGAGGCGGGCACACCCGCCGGTGAGGTCTCGACCTGGTTGCACGACACCGTCGTGGTGGGCGATGCCCTCGAGATCACGCTGCCCTTCGGCGATCTCACCATCGACACCGAGGCCACCACGCCGGTCGTGCTGATCTCCGCGGGCATCGGCGTGACTCCTATGGCTGGAATCCTGGAATACCTGGCGGCCGAAGCGCCTACGCGCCGAACCGTCATCCTGCACGCCGACCGCTCCACCACCGCGCACCCGCTGCGTGAGACGGTCGCGGATCTGGCCACCCGGCTGGCGGACGTGTACTGCCGTGCCTGGTACGAGGCCGACGGCCACGGCGTGCTCACCGTGACCGGGATCGAGCTCCCGCAGGACGGGGACTACTACCTGTGTGGCGGCACCGGCTTCCTGCAACACCTCCGGGCCCAGCTGGAATCCGCCGGAATCCCTTCCGAGCGAGTGCATTTCGAGCTCTTCGCGCCCAATGACTGGCTGCTGGACGCGGAGCGCGAGCCCGCTCTCACCTGATATCCGCCGGGTGTGGCGCTGCCCCGGGTGGTGTCGCCGCCGCGATGCGACCCGGCGGCGGTGGCGCCGCCGGGCTGCGGCCGTTCAGCCGCGGGCGGCGATGACCTTCAGTACGCCGCTCAGCCACGGGGTGTAGCGGGCGGGGTCGCCCGCCACCTGCGCGGCGAGGACGTCCGGCCGCACCCACGCGGTGTCGGCCACTTCGTCCGGATTCGGCTGCGGTGCGACCTGGTCCAGCCGCCCGATCACGACGTGGTCGTACTCGAATTCCACGCGGCCGGTGTTCGGGTCGGTGGCCTGGTAGGTGAACGCGCCCACCTCGGACAGCTCCGCGGTGACGCCGAGCTCCTCGTGCAGCCGCTTGGCCGCGGCCTCCAGCACCGGCTGCCCGGGTTCGGGATGCCCGCAGCAGGTATTGGTCCACAGCAGCGGGAAGCGGGTCTTCACCGCGGCCCGCTGCTGCAACAGCACCCGCCCACCGGCGTCGAACAGCAGCACCGAGAACGCTCGATGCAGCTGCCCGGGCGCGGTGTGCGCCGCCGCCACCGACAGTGATCCGCGCGCGTCGCCCCGCTCGTCGACGAGTTCGACGAGCAGGGTCTCACGGTCGGCCACCGGGGTGGCGTCGGATGCCGTCACCGGGGTGGTGCCGGATGCGTCAAGGGTGCCGGTCACCTGCCCACCTTATCGGCGACGATCATCAGGTACTGGAAGCTGCCCTCCTTGTACGAGGTCAGGAAGGGTTTCTCGACCCCGGTGGCCAGTTCGGAGTGGGTGCGCAGCTCCCAGTACGGGATGGTGTCCGGGGTCAGGTCGGTGACCGCGACCGGAACCAGACTGTTGGCCGCCAACGCCTTGAAGTACTCGCTGCGCGGGTGGATGTTGCAGCCGTAGTGGGCGTCGATCCAGCTCACCGAGGAGGAGCGGGCGCCGAACACGTCATTGGAGCAGCCGGTGATGCAGACGTAGCGCCCGCCGGGCTCGAGCAGCCGGGAGAACTCGGCGAACAGCTCGAACAGGTCCACGTACATGGTGGTCTCGTTGGTCCAGATGCCGCGCTTGGAGCCGGACTCGAACCCGGTGTCGAGCATGTTCTTGAAGTGGAACCGCACCTTGTCCGAGACGCCGCGCTCGCGGGCCTGGTCGTTGGCGAAGCCCACCTGGTACTCGGAGATGGTGACGCCGTCCATCCGGCAGCCGAAGCGCTGGTTGGCCATGAAGCTGGTGCCACCGCGGCCGGAGCCGCCGTCCATCAGCGCGTCGCCGGGGCGGATGTCGCCGAGCTGGTCCAGCAGTAAGTCGGCCTGGGCCGTCTCGAGCCGGTGCAGCTCCTTGACCAGGCGTTCCTGGCGGGTCTCCGCCGGACCCTCGAGGACCGACAGATCGGGTTCGCCGATGCCGTAGTGGTGGTGGTAGAGGCCGTCCACCTCGCCGAGTTTGGTGTTGACCCGGTCGTCGTTGGGGTTGTTGTTCCAGTACGACGCGACCGATTTCTGGTACTCGGTCTTCAGCACGGCGTCGGTCTGGGGGTGGAGCGCGGTCATGGCAGGTCATCCTCTCGAATGGGTGATATGACGCTGGAAGTACTGCGCGAACGAACACACCGGAGTGCGGACGAGAACACCGGGATACACGGAATGTGAAGCGGCTCAGGGATTGTCGTTGTAGCGGCGACTGTCCGCGTGCCAGGCGCGGTTGCCGCCCATCCAGGCCCACAGCCCGGTCAGGAAGCGACGCAGTTCCGGGGATCCGGTGGCGGCGAGCGCGCCCGCCTCGGCCTCGAAGCGGTGCACCAGTTCGTCGTGGACCTCGGCGGTGCGCCGCACGGCCTCGCGGCGCGAGCAGTTCTCCTCGGCGGCCAGCACGGTCGGGAGGTTGAATTCCCGTCCGCCCGAGAGATCCTCGCGGGCCATCGAGTAGAGGTCGTTGACCATCTGGCTGGCCAGCGCGGCGGTGGTGACCACCCGCCGCACCCGCGGATCGGAGTACTCCGCGGCCGGCAGCTCGTACCCGCCGACCGCGTCCAGCGGGGCCATACAGGGCAGGAAGCTGTGCGGTTGCCGGTTCAGCAGGTATTCCCACACCGGCGGCATCCGCCCGGCCGCCCGCCAGCCCGCCTCGGCGCCGAGCGCGATGAACCAGCCCGCGATCTCGGTCCGCAACCGGGCCACCTGGGCCGGGGTGGCGAACCGTGACAGATGCTCGAACGAGGTGCGGAAGGCGCGCAGGATCGGATCGGCCCGCATCGCCTCCTCCACCTTGACCTGGTAGCGGGGCGGCAGGTGCACCGGATCCATGGCGGCGGCGGCCAATTCGAGCCGGGGCCCCAGCTCGGCCTCCGCACTGGACTTGCTGCCGTCCGGTGCGATGTCGCTGGCGTCCTCCTCGCAGTAGTAGTCGTCGACCGACCACTCCGAGACCGCGCATTTGGCGACGGCCAGCAAGCGGTCCGCGTCGTCGCAATCCGGATGCGCGAGCATGATCAACCGGCCGAAGTCGGCCTTGCGGAGATCGTCGAGCCGGCCCTCGTAGAGCCCGATCTCCTCGGCCCAGGCGATGATTCCGACGTTCACCGCCTCCGCGAGCGCCGGATTGTCCCGCACCGGCGGTGGACAGTAGAGCGTGGGAATCATCGACCCCCGCGGCTGGGCCCGGTGGGTGGAGGCAGTCCCCAGACCGGTCGGTCCGTGCGAGACCTGGCGGGGCTCAACCGAACTCGGAACCGCACCGGCAACCGGGGTGACCGGTACGGCGGGTGCGGTGGCCGGAGGCGCCGGAATCCGCCCGGAACCGAGGGCCCGGGGGATGGGACCCCGCGGCCGGGCCGGGGAGATCGGCGGCCGCGGCGTCGGCACCGCGCCACCGGCGGGCGCCGGCGGACGCGATGCCTGTCCCGCGAGCTCCGTGATCACTTGGGGGGTGGGTAGGTTCACGCGGAGACTCGGGGCCCCGAGGCCGGAGGGGCCGAGCAGCCGTCGGGGGGAGAGCTCCTCGGGCGCGCCGAGGCCGGGATCGGCGAGGCCGAGGGATCGATCACCCTGGGCCGCCGCGGCGTCGGCGGCGGCGAACAGGGACTCGGGGGCGGTGGTGTCGAGATTGGTCAGCAGGGCGGCGACGGCCGCCGCCACCTCGTGGGTGGCCGGCGGGGCCGCGGCGCGGGAGAGCACCGACATGGGTGGACACCTCGCTCAGTCGGACTGACGGGCGACCAGCACATTGTCGAGAATGCCGAGCGCGTCGGGGACCAGGACGGCGGCCGAGTAGTAGCAGCTGACCAGGTAGGAGATGATCGATTGATCGTCGATGCCCTTGAATCGCACGTTCAGGCTGGGCTCGTACTCGTCCGGAATTCCGGTCTGGTGCAAGCCGATCACGCCCTGATCCTTCTCGCCGGTGCGCATGGCGAGGATGGACGTGGTCTGGGTGTCCGACACCGGGATCTTGCCGCACGGGAAGATCGGCACCCCGCGCCAGGCCGGGACGCGATGCCCGTCCACCTCCACCGGGTCCGGATACAGTCCGCGCTTGGAACATTCGCGGCCGAACGCGGCGATCGCCTTGGGGTGGGCCAGGAACAGCTTGGTGCTGCGGCGCATGGACAGCAGGTCGTCCATATCGTCCGGGGTGGGCGCACCGGATTCGGTGTAGATGCGCTGCTTGAGGTCACAGTTGTTGAGCAGGCCGAAGTCCGGGTTGTTGACCAGGTCGTACTCACGGCGCTCGTAGAGAGCCTCGATGGTCAGGCGCAGCTGCTGTTCGATCTGATCCATCGGATCGTTGAACAGGTCGGCGACGCGGGTGTGCACGCGCAGCACCGACTGGCCCAGGCTCAGCTCGTAGTGGCGGGGCTGGTCGTCGTAGTCGACGTAGGTGCCCTCGAGCAGTGGCTCCCCGGAATGGCCGGAGGAGATGAGGATCTCGGCCTCGCCGTACTTGTTCTGCGGCAGCGCGGGCGCGCTGGCCACGGCGGAAAGGTGTTCCGCCAGTGCCGGAATGTTCTCGGTGAGCTGCTCCACGGTGGAGCGGGCCAGTACCAGCATGGTGGTCGGGGTGACCGTTTTGATGGTGACCGGCCAGATGGCGTCGCCGCTGGTCAGGGTCTCGTCGCCGAAGAAGTCGCCGCCGCCGAGCATGCCCAGCTTGGTGGTCTCGCCGTAATCGCCGGTGCCGATCTTGGAGAGCTTGCCGTGCACGATGAGCAGCACCTGGTCCATGGGGTTGCCGAATTCGGCGACCACGGTGCCGGCGGGCAGGTCCCGCTGCTCGAAGCGCCCGGCCACGGCGGCCAGCACCTCTTCGTCGCCGAAGCCGCGCAGCTGCGGGAGCTCCTGCAGTTCGAGCGGGATGACCCGGGCGTTCGGGCCGTTGATGATGTACTCCACCTCGCCGTTGCCGACGGTGTGGGTGAGCCGGCGGTTGACCCGGTAGACACCGCCCTTCACCTGGGTCCACGGCAGGGAGCGGGTCAGCCAGCGGGAGCTGATGCCCTGCATTTGCGGTTCGGATTTGGTGGTGTGGGCCAGCTGGCTGGCCGCGGTGGTGCTGAGGGACTTGCGTTGGCCGTTCTGGAGCTCGATAGGCAATTCGATGGTCATGCTGCGGTCCTCACCTCGAAGGGCCACCGCGTTCATTGAGCGGTGGAGTCCACGGCAGAGCAGCAGGCCGAGAAGGGGCCTGCAGAAATTAGTCAAGTGAGTGAATTGACAAGCGCGACACTGCGTTCCAGCGATATCGATGGTAGAGGTCCGCTCGGTCCGGCGGACCGAAAAGGCAAAACATGATGCCTGGAATGTTGCTGTATCCCGTAAACCCCGAACGCCCGGTTTGGTTAGCCACGGTTAGCCCGCATGGTGCTGGTCACAGCGCCAGCGCAGTAGGCTGGGGGTATGGCAAGCTCATCGAGACGCGTCGGGGCGGGTGACGCTGGTCAAGGCCAGGAAATGTCTGGGAGAGAAGCCGTGAAATTCAATGCGAGGTCCGTGGTGGGTCCGATCGAGCGATTGGTCGCGACCGCACAGAACGGCTTGGAGGTGATCCGGTTCGGGGGGCTGGTTCACGACATCGAATCGTCACCGTACGAGGTGGTGGAGCGGAAGCGGATGTACCGCCTGCGCCACTACTTCCCCGATGACACCGGGGCCGAGCGCCCCGTGGTGGTGCTGGTGCCGCCCATCATGGTGACCGCCGAGATCTGGGACGTGAATGCCGCCGACGGGGCGGTCGGCATGCTGCATCAGGGCGGAATCGACTGCTGGGTGGTGGATTTCGGCTCGCCCGCCACCGAGGAGGGCGGCTGGGACCGCGACCTCGCCGACCACGTGCTGGCGGTCTCGAGCGCCATCGACACGGTCGCCGAGATCACCGGGCGCGCTGTCCATCTCATGGGCTACTCCCAGGGTGGCATGTTCGCGTATCAGACCGCGGCCTACCGCTACGGCAAGGGCATCGAGTCCATCGTGACCTTCGGCAGCCCGGTCGACGCCGTGGCCGGCATGCCGTTCGGCCTGCCGCACGGGCTGGCCGCCGACGCCGCGGACTTCCTCACCGACCACGTGCTCAACCGGCTGCCCATCACCGATTCCATGGTGCGCCTGGGCTTCCAGGCCCTGGACCCGGTCAAGACCGTCCGCGCCCGGCTGGACTTCCTGCGTCAGCTGCACAACCGCGAGGCGCTGCTGCCCAAGGAGCGCCAGCGTCGCTTCCTCGAGGTCGACGGCTGGCTCGGCTATCCGGGCCCGGCGCTCACCGACCTGCTCCAGCAGTTCGTCAAACACAATCGAATGATGCTGGGCGGCTTCGTGATCCGCGACCAGCTCATCTCGCTGGCCGAGATCAAGTGCCCGATCCTGGCCTTCGTCGGCGAGGTCGACGACATCGGCCAGCCCGCCGCGGTGCGCGGCATCGTGCGTGCCGCCCCGAACGCCGAGGTGTACGAGACCAGCATCGTGGCCGGGCATTTCGGGCTGGTGTCGGGGTCCACCGCCACCAAGCAGACCTGGCCCGTGGTCCGGGACTGGGTCAATCACCTCAGCGGCCGCGGTGAACTGCCCGAGCAGGTCGAGCGGATGAGCACCGAGGTGGTCCGCGGCGGCCCGCGCACCGGGCTGACCCGGGTGGTGCACGCCCTGGGCACCCTGGCCGAGGCCGGGACCAGCGTCGGCAAGACCATCGAGGGCGTGGCCGGGCAGACCCTGCGCGGCACCGTCGAACTCACCAGCGAGGCCGCCCGCGCGCTGCCCCGGCTGACCCGGCTGGGCATGATCCAGCCGCACACCCGGATCTCGCTGGGCCGTCTGCTCGCCGAGCAGGCCCGCCGCGCGCCGGGGCGGGACCTGTTCCTGTTCGACGACCGCGTGCACACCCAGGAGGCGGTCAACCAGCGCATCGACAATGTGGTGCGCGGCTTGATCTCCGTCGGCGTGCGTCCCGCGTCCCGGGTCGGCGTGGTCATGGAGACCCGCCCCAGCGCGCTGGCCGCGATCGCCGCGCTCTCGCGCCTGGGCGCGGTGGCGGTGCTGCTCGCGCCGGGCAGCGAACTGGCCAAGGTCGCCGAGCTGACCGGCACCAAGCTGCTCATCGCCGATCCGGAGAACCTGGCCAGTGCCGCGGCCACCGGGCACCGGGTGCTGGTGCTGGGCGGCGGCGACGCCCGCGAGATCGAGATCCCGCTCGGCGCCGACGTCGTCGACATGGAGCAGATCGACCCGGACCAGGTGGAGCTGCCCGCCTGGTACCGCCCGAATCCGGGCCTGGCCCGGGAGCTGGCCTTCATCCTGGTCACCGGCACCGGTGACAAGTTCGACGTCAAGTACGTCACCAACCACCGGTGGGCGCTGTCGGCCTTCGGCACCGCCTCGGCCGCCGATCTGGGCAAGCACGACACCGTGTACTGCCTTGCGCCGCTGCATCATTCGTCCGGTTTGCTGGTGAGCTTGGGCGGTGCGGTGGCCGGCGGCAGCCGCATCGCGCTGGCCCGCTCGCTCGAGCCCGCCCGGTTCGCCGAGGAGGTGCACCGCTACGGCGTCACCGTGGTCACCTACACCTGGACCATGCTGCGCGACATCCTCGACGCCGACACCTTCGCCGCCGGGCACCCGCACCCGATCCGCCTGTTCATCGGCTCGGGTATGCCCGCGGGCCTGTGGCGGCGCACCGAGGAGCGCTTCGCCCCGGCCAAGGTGGTCGAGTTCTACGCCTCCATCGAGGGCGACGTGGTGCTGGCCAATGTGGCGGGCGCGAAGATCGGCTCCAAGGGCCGCCCGGTGCCCGGCACCGCGCGCGTCGAGCTCATCGCCTACGACCCGCTGACCGACGAGATCCTGGCCGAGGACAGCGGTTTCGCCCGGCGCTGCGCCGACAACGAGGTGGGCCTGCTGATCGGCACGGTGTCCGACACCGTCGACCTGTCCGCGGGCGGGTTGCGCGGGGTGTTCACCCCCGGCGACGCCTGGATGCCGACCGAGAACCTCTTCCGCCGCGACAGCGACGGCGACTACTGGCTGATGGACCGCCGCGACACGGTGATCCCCACGCCGCGGGGGCCGGTCTACACCCAGCCGATCGTGGACGTGCTCAACGACATCACCGCGGTCGACATGGAAGTGGCGTTCGCTCTCCCGGCGCGCGACCGGGTTCTGGCGGTAGCCGCGGTGAGCGTCCGCGACGGATTCACCCTGGCCCCCAAGGATGTCACCGAGGCGGTCCGGGCCCTGGCTCCCGAGCAGCGCCCCGACATCGTCTACGTGGTCGACGACATCCCCCGCAGCTCCACCTTCCGGCCCTCCACCCGCGCGGTGCAGGCCGCCGGCCGGGCCGAGCCCGACGACCGCACTTGGTGGTACAACCGCACCACCGACGCCTACGAGGTGCTCACCCCGGAACTGGCGTCGCGCCTGTTCGCCTGATCGGGTTTCGGGAAAGCGCCCCGGCGGCTGTGCCGGGGCGCTTTTTCGTGCGTGCCGCCAGTTCGTGACAGGCCCGGCAAGTCGTCCTGAAAGTCCGCGAACCGCAACGGGATTCGCCGACCCCTACGGGGTGAGCCGAGTCAGCACCCGCTCCACGAGAGCGGTATCGCAGTGTTCGACGATCTCGGTGATCCGCCCGCCCGCCAAACGCATGACCAGACAATAGGTCTGCGGGTAGGGCTCGCCGGTGAGGGTGGTGCCGGTGGCACGCGCCTGCACCACCACCCGGTCGCCGTCGGCGAGAACGCTGTCGGCCACCATCCGGTAGTCGCCGGCGAACTGTGCCATGAGCGGGCGCAGCAGACCCTGCACCACAGCGGATTTCGGCTCCCACACCGCCGCCCAGGACCAGACGCCGGGGAACACCCAGCGGCAGTCCTCGGCCATGGCGTCGGTCAGGGCGCGGCCATTGCCGTTCGCCATCTCGGCGAAGACGGCGCGAATCGTTTCCTTGTTCTCCAGCGTGCTCATGCCTGCGAAACTACGACCCGCGCGGGCATGCGACCAGCGAGAATCTCGCATGTCAGGTATGACTGGACCGCATGGGTGAGTTCACGGTGACCGGCTTGCGGGTGGTCCGCGAAGCCGCGCGGTCGGGGTCCTTCACGCGCGCGGCGGAACGGCTCGGCTATACCCAGTCGGCGATCTCACGCCAGATCACCCTCATGGAGCAGGTGGCGGGCGTCCCGCTGTTCGAACGGCGGGCCCGCGGCGTGCACCCCACCGACGCGGGCCGGATCGTCCTTCGCCATGCCGACACCGTGCTCGACGCGCTCGCCGCGGCCGGGGACGAACTGCGCAACCCGGTGCCCACCGGACGGATCCGGGTGGGCGCGTTCTCCACCGCCATGGCCGCCCTCGTTCCCGGCGCCATCGCCGGGGTCGCCGCCCGCAATCCCGGTGTGCGCGTCCACCTGCGCGAAGGCACCACGCCATCGCTGCTGGCCGCGCTCACCAAGGGCCGCGTCGATCTGGCCGTGCTGTCGGGCCGCCCGGACCATGGCGAGGATCTGAATGTCGAACCGCTCCTGGACGATTCGCTGTTCATCGCCGTCCACGGCGGGCACCGGCTGGCGGGCCGGGCCAGCGTCCCGATCGCCGAACTGCGCGCCGAAGCGTGGATCGCCGGCAGCGCCGACCCCGGCGATACGCTGCTGGGCGCGTGGTCCGGTGCCGCCTGGCAGCCGCGCATCGCGCACACCGCCCGCGACTGGGTCGCCAAACTGGGTCTGGTCGCCGCCGGTCTGGGCATCACCGTGGTGCCCGGCCTCGTCGTATCGGCGCTGCCCGCACGGATTTCCGTGGTCCGCGTCGACGACCCGGCCGCTCGCCGCCCCACCGTCCTCGCGTACCGCCGTGCCACCACCGCGCCGGATCACCCCATGATCGAAGCCCTGCGCGACTCCGCCGCCACCCTGGCCGCCGAGGTGCGCGCCCGCCTGCGGGAGTGACCCCCGAACGGCGAACGCCCCCGGAGGAAGGAGTCTCCGGGGGCGGTCGAGCCGATGCGGCGGGTTACTGCGCGCTCAGGCTGCTCTGCGAGGTGCAGGACGCGCTGCCGGTGCCGAGCAGCTTCGAGACGATGCTCTGCTCGGAGACGGTGACGTCGGTCGACTGGCTGCTGACCAGTTCCTGTGTGGCCGTGATCGTGTGCTTGCCCGCGGTCTTCGGCGTCCAGGTGATGGTGGCCTGGTTGGCCGCCAGCACCACGCTGGACTGGCCGAACTCGACGCCGTTGTCGCTGAAGTGGACCGTGAACAGGCTTCCGCCGATCGTGGTGTTCGCCGTGACCAGGTACGAGCACCCGACCACCGGGTTCGGGCTCGCGACGATCACATTGTTGATGAGCGCATTGGCGTTGGGTGCCGCCAGCACCGCGACGGCGGCCATGGCGCCGAAGGCGCCCACACCGTAACCAGCTCGCATCTTGCCCATGTATCTACCTCTCAATCCTGTCGGCCAGACGCGCCGACTGGATGTGAAAGGTATCCGCTCCACACTTACCGTGAGCGATTTCGAGAAAAATTCTCTCAGAAAATTTTCGGCTCACAGTTGGTCATATGCCCAGGTTGGGACCGTGACTCGCGGTACCAGATACGTGTTCCGGTCGTCTCCGAGGGCTAGACGGCGAAGCTCGTGACGCCCTCGACGACCCGGGTCAGCTGGGCCTCGGTCAGGCCCGGCCACAGCGGCAGCCGGACCAGCGTGGCCGAGAACTCGGCGCTGCGCACACACGGGGTCGGCGTGCGGCCCAGCTTCGAACCGGCGGGGGAGGAGTCCAGCGGCACGTAGTGGAACGGGGCCACGATGCCCAGACCCGACAGGTGCGCGATGAGCGCGTCCCGGCGGTCCTCGGTGGGGACCCGCAGGTAGTACAGGTGCGCGGTGTGCTCCCGATCCGAGGGCACCGACATCAGCCGAATGTCGTTGCGGGCGGCCCAGTCCGGCAGCGTCGCCGCGTAGTGGTCCCACACCCGGTGCCGATTGCGCTGAATCGTGTCGAACTCCGCCAGCTGCGCGTCCAGCACCGCCGCGTTCAATTCACTGGGCAGATACGAGGATCCGATGTCCTGCCACGAGTACTTGTCCACCGCGCCGCGCAGGAAGCGCGCCCGGTCGGTGCCCTTCTCGCGAATGATCTCCGCACGCGCCATGAGGATCTCGTCGGTGAGCAGCACCGCGCCGCCCTCACCGCAGTGCACGTTCTTGGTGTCGTGGAACGACAGCGCGCCGACCGTGCCGATACTGCCCAGCGGACGGCCGCGGTAGGAACCGCCCAGACCGTGCGCGTTGTCCTCGATGATGGCGAAACCGTGGGTGTCCGCCAGCCGTTGCAGCCCTTCCATATCCGCGGCCACACCGCCGTAGTGGATGACCACCACGGCCTTGGTGCGCGGAGTGACCGCCGCGGCCACCGACTCCGGATCCAGGCTGCCGGTCGCAAGATCGATGTCGGCGAACACCACCGTGGAGCCGCGCAACGCCATCGAGGTGGCGGTCGAGGTGAACGCGAAGCTCGGGACGATCACCTCGTCCTCGGGCCCGAGTTCCAGCAGCAGCCCGGCCATTTCGAGCGCGTGCGTGCACGAGGTGGTCAGCAGCGCGTGCGGCGCCCCAGTGATGTCGCGCAGCTTCGCGGTCGCCGCCGCGGTGAACGGACCGTCGCCGTGACTGTGATCCGACGTCAGCACGGCTTCCACATTCGGCAGCTCGCGCGCGGCGCGGAACGGGCGGCTGAAGATGATGCGGTCACTGCTCACGCGCGGGGATCCCCCTCGATACCGTCGAAACGAATTGCGGTGTGGCGGATTCCGGCGCCCGCGGCCTGCTCCGGGCGCGGCGTCGGCGAATCCACCGTCAGATACAGGGGCTTGCCCACCAGCACATGCAGTGCGACCCCGAGGTATTCGGCGATCAGGCCCAGCGAGAACAGCACCGCGCCCGAACACAGCAGCAGCACCGTCATCAGCGACGCCCAGCCCTCCGGATCCCGGCCGCTGTTGGTGAGCGCGTGGTACACCACCCAGCCCGCCATGCCCAGCCCGCCCAGCGCCAGCGTCACGCCCAGCATGCTGACCAGGCGCAGGCCGCGAGTTCCGCTGCACAGCACCATCTTCCAGAACAGCGAGAACAGACGGCGGTAGTTGTAGCCGGACTCCTCGCGGCCCTCGGCGCGCAACTGCACCGGCACCTGCGCCACCTCGCCCACCACCCAGGTGAGCGCCACGTCCAGGTACACGCCGTTGGAGGCCACCCGGGCCAGCTGCCGTGCGATATCGCCGCGGATCAGCCGGTAGCTCTCGAACCGGGTCGAATCGGGGAAGGCGAACAGGGTCGCCAGCACCAGCTTCGCCCCGCGCGAGGTGATGTTGCGCAGGAAGCCGTGCGGGCGGGTGTTGACCGGCTTGGAGTAGACCAGATCGGCGCGCTCGTTCAGCGCGGCGTCGAGGAAGTCGGCGATGAACGCCGGATCGTGCTGACCGTCCTCGTCCATGGTGACCGTCCAGTCGCCCTGGGCGGCGGCCATGCCCGCGATGGTGGCGGCGTCCTGACCGTAGTTACGGCTCAGCCACACCACCCGCACCTGCGGGTAGGTCTCGGCGAGTTCGCGCAGCACCACATCGGAGCGATCGGGGCCGTGATCGTGCACCAGCACGATCTCCTCGACCCGGAAGCTCGCGCCGCGCGGCGTGGTCACCGGCTCGCCGAGCTTGTCCAGTTCACTGACCAGCGAGGCGATGGTGTCCTCACCGCGGTACACGGGCACCACGACGGAGACCGCGTGCACCCGCGCCGGGCGGTCGCCGGCGGAGGTCACGCTAGGGTCGCTCGCGTAGGTGCGGGCGGACGGAATCGGCATCAGCTGAATGTACTTTCGATGACGGAGTGCGCCGGAACTCCACACCGGAAACCGGAGCCCGAGCCGTCGTGAACTCTAACACGCTGCTCGGCGCGGCATTCGGCGCGAAGTGTCGGCATCGGCCCATCATTCCCCATCCCCGCCGGAGGCGACGGATCGGCGTAACCGGGATGGACGGCCCGGTCGCCGAGTGCCCCCGTCACCACGGCGTCGGTGCCATCGACAGCACCGCCCTGTAGGGTCTGGAACTCGTGGTGGACAGCTCAGTTTCCCAGGCGGTCGGGGCCGCCGAATCCGGGCCGGACGAAGACGACGCGGCGCGCCGCGCGACCCGGCGTGAGGTGTATCGCTGGGGCGGGGTGACCGTCCTCGGCGTGATCCTCGGCTACCTCGCCGTGGTGCTGGCCAACCCCCGCCACTTCTTCACCGACGACACCGAATCCCAGTACACCGGACTGTGGGTGTTCTTCGGCCGCGCCTTCCGCGACGGCCACTTCCCGCTGCTGCAGCCCCAGCAGTGGATGACCGGCAACTACACCAATGAGGAAGCGGGACTGTTCAACCCGCCGCAGCTGCTGATCGACCTGATCGCGCCCTCGGTGCCGAACCTGGCCCTCTACGCCACCATCGTGAAGGCGATCTTCGCGATCATCACCGGGCTCGGCGTGTACCGCGTCTGCCTGGTGTACGGCGCGCGCCCGCAGTGGGCCGCGGTCGCCGGGGTGGCCATGCCGTTCACCGGATTCTTCCTGTTCTTCGACGAGGCCAGCTGGTTCACCGCCATGGCGGGCACCGCGTGGATGATCCACGCGTGGGCGTCCTCGGAGCGCTACCTGCGCGGCCAGGGCGGGCCGATCCCGGTCTTCGTCTACCTGTACCTGGCCATCTCGGTGCAGTACGTGTTCCCCGCGGTCGAGGCCGTGCTCATGCTCATCGCGGTGGCCGTCGGCTACCTGGTGGTCCGCGGCCCGCGCACCTGGCCGCAGTGGCGTGCCGCGTTCGGCCCGCTGCTGCGCCTGGCCACCGCCGCGGGCTGCGCGGGCGCGGCCGGGCTGCTGACCTTCCTGCCGTCCATGCTGTCGGCGCAGGTGAGCTGGCGCGGCAATTCGCAGATCAATAACGACCAGTTCCTGACCGTGCCGTGGTCGGAGTCGCTCAACGCGAGCCTGCCCACCACCATGCCCGCGTTCAGCTCGTGGTGGGGCTATGTGCAGCCGCTGCCCATGACCTACGTCGCCTGGTTCCTGATCCCGGCGCTGGCCTTCGTGGATTGGAAGGCGGCGCAGAAGCACTGGAAGCAGTTCGTCGCCATCGCCCTGTTCGCGTTGATGGCGTTGATGTGGACCGCCGGGCCCGGCACCGTCGGGCCGCTGCGCTGGCCCGCCCGCGTGCTGCCCATGCTGGCGCTCGGACTGCTGGTGCTGGTGTGCGTGCTGCTGGGCCGCTTCGCCACGCTGAAGGACCGAAACAACCGGATCATCGCGGCGCTGGTGCTGGTGCTGGCGCTGTGGGTGCGCACCTTCTCCGCCGACCCCCATCAGGTGCTGTGGCATCTGGGTTCGGCCGCGGTGGTGATCGCGCTCGGCTTCGGCGTGGTGTGGCTGGGCCGCACCCGCGGCGCGTCGGGGGCCACCGCGCTGGTGATCGCCGCCATGGTGCCGATCGCCTGGTTCCAGGTGTGGTGGGTGCAGCCCACCCCGATGTCGTGGAACCTGCCCGCGAATCGTCATGAGGCCATGGCCGCGTTCCCGGAGTTCTCCGGCGGCACCACCATTCAGCTCGCCGAACGAGGCCTGCTGCAGCCCGCCGACAAGAGCCTCGACGGGGCCTACGGATCGCTGGTGTGGGGCAACTACGCCAAGGACCTGGAAAAGGACTACGTCAACGGCTACACCCCCAACGGGCACTTCTACTTCGGCGAGATGCTGTGCATGCGATGGGATTCCAGCGTCTGTCCCGACGCCTACCACCGCCTGTTCAGCCCCGAGCCGACCACGGGCCGTATCCTGGCCGACCTCATGCTCATCGACCGGGTGGTGCTGCAGAAGGCCATGCTGCCCGACGCCGGTGACCAGCCCGCCCCCGAGGGCTGGCATTTCGTGGACGTCCCCGGCCACGAGAAGTACATCTGGGTGCTCGAACGCGACAACGGCCCGATCTCCACGGTCAACGGCCGCGTCGGCGACGCCCACGATGTCACCGCCACCTCGATCGAGGACACCGACACCACCAGCCGCGTGCGCGTCTCGTCGGAGACCGGCGGCCGGGTCACCTTCGCCCGGCTGGGCTGGCCCGGCTACCGGGTCACGCTCAACGGCAAGACCATTCCGTTCCACACCGTGTCGAAAGTCTTCGTCGCCGTGGACATTCCGGCCGGCACCGACAACGCCGAACTGGAACTGAGCTGGCGGCCGCCGGGCTGGAAGATCGGAATCGCCAGCGCCGGAGCCGGACTCGTCGGGCTGGGCCTGCTGCAGTGGCTCTACGTCCGCTCCCGCCGCCGCGGCCTGGACGCGCCCGCCGCCGAACAGCTCGACGACGAGCAGGATCGCGAACTGGTGGGTTCGGCGCAGTGACCGACGCGCAGCACCGGCTGACCGGCGAGGCGGCAATCACCGGAGGCCACTCACCCGGCCCCGATACGAACGCGCCCGGGCACGGCGAGAACGCGCCGGCCGGTCCGCTGCTGCGCCTGGTTCGCCGCCAGGAGGTGGCCTTCGCGCTGGTCGGCGGGTTCAACACGCTGATGGGCATGGTGCTCACCATCTTCTGGCTGACCGTCCTGGGTGACACGGTCTCCGAGGACGTGGCCGCGGCCCTGTCGGTGGCCCTGGCCTACGCGGTCGGCATGGTGATCGCCTTCGCCCTGCACCGCACGCTGGTGTTCCGGGTGCGCGGCCACGTGCTGCGCGACTTCGTGGCCTTCGTCGGCGTGAACGCGGTCGGCATGGTGCTGAACATGGTGCTGCTGCAGCTCGCCGTCTCGCTGCTGCACGCCCCGGCCAAACCGGCCGCGGTCGTGGTCATGGGCCTGGTCGCGGTGGCCAGCTTCTTCGGCCACCGCCACATCAGCTTCCGCCGCCCCGCCGATTCCGTCGCCGCGACGCCCGACCGGTAGGTTGTCGGACATGTCGGAGGAAATCCTGGACCCCACCCTGCTGAGCCTGCTGGCCTGCCCGCAGGACAAGGGCCCCCTGCAGCTGGTCCACACCGCCACCGGTGACACCGTGCTCTACAACCCCCGCCTGCGCCGCGCCTACCCGGTCGACAACGGCATCCCGGTGCTGCTCGTCGACGAGGCCCGCGACGTCTCCGACGACGAGCACACCCTGTTCCTCACCCAGGACTGACGCGGTTCCCGGCCCCGCTCAGTCCGCGCTGAGCCCGTCGAGGTCCCCGGTGAAGTAGCGCTGCAGCGTGGGGCCGACGGCGCGGGCCAGCTGGTCGATCGGCATCGAGGCGATCGGCTCGAGCCGCAGGATCTTGCGGGTCACCAGCAGGCCCGCGAGCTGCGAGGCCGCCAGGACGGCTCGCCGCGCGCCGGTTCCCGGCGGCGAATCCACCCGGGGCCGGATCGCTTTGAGCACCACCTCCAGCAGGAAGGTGCGCGCCAGTGTCGGATCGTCGCTGGCGAGCATGCTGCGGAACGCGGCCACCGCGGGCATCCCGACCGGGGAGTCCCAGATGCCGACCACGGTGCGAATGATGTGCTCGCCCAGCTCTTCCAGGGGGACCACCGCGAAACCGTCCAGGATCTCCTGCGGGTCGATCGGCAATTGCAGTGCCGCGGCGAACAATTGGTGCTTGGTGCCGAAATAGTGGTGCACCAGCGCCGGATCCACCGCGGCCGCGGTCGCGATGGATCGGATCGACGCCCTGTCGAAACCGACCTCGGCGAACCGCACCCGGGCGGCGTCCAGAATCGCCTCCCGGGTGCCGGAATTGCCCGGCCGCCGTCCGCTGCGGGTGCCGGAGCCGCTCGTCACGCCGTGCGCCGGCGTAGCGTGGCCGCGCCCAGACCCAGTGCGACAGCGGCGAAGACGGCCACGACGGCGATATCGCGCCACATCTGACCGGTCGCGCCGGTGTGCGTGGACACCTGCTCGAGCGCGTCGACCGCGTAGCTCAGCGGCAGCACATTGCTGATCGCCTCCAGCCAGCTCGGCAGCTGACCGCGCGGCACCAGCAGGCCGCACAGGAAGAACTGCGGCAGCACGATCACCGGCATGAACTGCACGGCCTGGAATTCGGTGCGGGCGAACGCACTGGCCAGCAGGCCCAGGGCGACACCGAGCACCGCGTCGATCACCGCGATCAGCACCACCAGCGCGGGACTGCCGGCCGCGTTCAGGCCCAGCAGCCAGAACGCCACCAGGCACGCCACCCCCGCCTGCGCGGCCGCCGCGATGGAGAACGCGGTGCCGTATCCGGCCAGCAGATCCAGCTTGGACAGCGGGGTGGTCATCAGCCGTTCCAGGGTGCCCGACACCCGTTCGCGCTGCATGGCGATGGCGGTGATCAGGAACATGACCACGAACGGCAGGATGCCGAGCATGGTGATGCCGATCCGGTCGAACAGCCGGGGCGCGCCGGGCATCATCGGATAGTTCTTGTACACGAAGTACAGCAGCGTCATGAGCAGCGCTGGTACCAGCACGATCATGGCGACGGTGCGGTGATCGGCGCGCAACTGGCGCAGGATGCGCACCGTGGTGGCGGTGTAGCAGCCCAGCGGGCGCGGGCCCGCCGGACGCGAAAGGGTCGTGGTCACAGCTCTTCTCCCATCCGGATCAGCTTCAGGAAGGCGTTCTCCAGGCTGGATTCGCCGGTGTCGGAACGCAATTCGGCGGGGGTGAGCTGGGCCAGCAGCCGGCCCTCGCGCATGAGCAGCAGCCGGTCGCAGTGCTCGGCCTCGTCCATGACGTGGCTGGACACCAGCAGCGTCCGGCCTTGCTCGGCGAGCGCGTCGAACTGCTCCCACAGATCCGCGCGCAGCACCGGATCCAGGCCCACGGTCGGCTCGTCGAGCACGAGCAGCTCCGGATCGGCGACCAGCGCGCAGGCCAGGGACACCCGGGTGCGCTGCCCGCCGGAGAGCTCACTGCCGCGATGGCCGGAGTGACTGCTCAGGCCGACCGCGGCCAGGGCGGTCGCGACCTCGGTGCGCGAGGCCCCGTAGAGCGCGCCGAAGTACGCCACATTGTCGGCGACGGTGAGGTCGTCGTAGATGCTGGGCGCCTGGGTCACGTACCCGACCCGGCGCCGCAGCGCGCGCGATCCGGCCTCGTCGCCGAGTACCCGCACGGTGCCGGATTCGATGATCTGCGTGCCGACGATGCTGCGCATGAGCGTCGTCTTGCCGCACCCCGACGGGCCCAGGAGCCCGGTGATGCTGCCCTTGGGCACGGTCAGGGAGATGTTCTGCAGAACCTGGTGCCCGCCGCGGCGCACTTCCAGGTGCTCGATGGCGATGGCGTCGGTGGTTGTCGCTGGTGCCGTCACGGTCACCCTCAATTCATCGAGTGTTGAATTCACTACGCGATGAATTGTGCGCCGGTCGGCGACGCGAGGCAAGACCCCCGCGTGCCGGCCGAGGCGATCTGACCAAATCGTGACGAACCCGGCGACCTCGGCCGGTCCGGGCGCATTCCGGCGGCACTGCGGCCAGAATCGCCGCATGCGTGTACTCCTGACCGGCGCGGCCGGATTCATCGGCTCGCACATCCACCGCGCGGCGCTCGCCGCCGGCCACGAGGTCGTCGCGGTCGACCTCATGCTCGCCGCGGCTCACGGCCGCGACGCCGTCCCCCCGCCCGGCATCACCCCGGCCGACGTCCGCGACCCGGACGCCCTGGCCGGTCAGCCCGTCCACCTCGGTGTCGGCCGGGCACGTGAAGCTGGTCGTCGGCAGCGACCTCGAGATCCC
>NZ_JBSGCY010000056.1:0-39916 GCF_053602115.1 Nocardia sp. NPDC004582
CGGTCGCGCAGCCGATCGCCGAACGCGGCCCGGCCCCGTCCTACAGCGCGCCCCGGCCCGCCGTGGACCCGACCGTGGCGAGCAACACCCGCGGCCACATTCAGCCCCCGGACGCCGACGACGACGATGTCGACGTCCCGCACTTCATGCGCCGCGGATGACACCTGTCACGCGCTGCGGCTGATCCCGCCCGCGCTGATGCCGAGCGCTGTCACGGAACGCGATTCGAACGCGCCTGCCCGAGAGGGCAGGCGCGTTCGTGTTTCCGGTCGCGCTCACTATCTGATTCCGGGTTGCCCCGGGGTGGCTACTACCCTCGGTGGCATGACTTCAGCGGCACCTGTTTTCCGGACCAGACGGGTTGTGACGACGCGAGCGGGCGGGTTCTCGCAAGCGCCCTACGACTCGTTCAATCTGGGCGACCATGTCGGCGATGATCCGGAGGCGGTGCGCCGCAATCGGGTTCGGCTCGCGGAGAGCATCGGGCTGACGCCGGACCGGCTGGTGTGGATGGAACAGATCCACGGCCGCAATGTCGAGATCGTGGACGGGCCGCGCGCCGAGCCGGTGCCCGCCACCGATGCGCTGGTGACCACTCAGCGCAACCTGGCGCTGGTGGTGCTCACCGCCGACTGCGTGCCGATCCTGCTGTCCGACGACGATGCCGGGGTGATCGCGGCCGTGCACGCGGGCCGGATCGGGGCGCGCATCGGGATCGTGCCGCGGGTGCTCGAGGCCATGGTGTCGGTGGGCGCGAAGCCCGAGCGGATCGGCGCGTTCCTCGGCCCGGCCGCCAGTGGCCGCCAGTACGAGGTGCCCGCGGCCATGCGCGCCGATGTCGAGGCGCATCTGCCGGGCAGCGCGACCACCACCGCCAAGGGCACGCCCGGCCTGGATCTGCGCGCGGGCATCCGGCGCCAGCTGGAGGCGGCCGGTGTCGGCGCCGTCGCGATGGATCCCCGGTGCACCATCGAGGACAAGACCTTGTTCTCCCACCGCCGCGGCGCGCCGACAGGCCGACTCGCCGGTGTGATTTGGATGTCACCCGAGGGGGTTTCAGAATGACCGAAAGTTTCACCGCCGCAGCGGGATCCGATGCGGCGCACGTCACGTCCGGCGGAGGTCGCGTCGCCGAGCTCGGGACCGCCCTGTCGGCACTCATCGAGCGAATCGACGCAGCGTGCGCGGCCGCGGGCCGCGAACCCGGGTCGGTGCGGCTGCTGCCGGTGACCAAGTTCTTCCCCGCCTCGGATATCGAGATCCTCTATGACCTGGGCCGCCGGGAGTTCGGGGAGTCCCGCGAACAGGAGGCCGCGGGCAAGGTGGCGCAGCTGGGACACCTGTCCCAGATACGTTGGGAGTTCATCGGGCGACTGCAGCGCAACAAGGCGAAAGCCGTTGCACGCTGGGCGGATACGGTCTACTCGGTGGACAGTGAGCGGCTCGCGAGCGCGCTGGACGCCGGTGCGCGGGCCGCGCTGGACGAGGGCGCCCGGACCGCCCCCTTACGGGTGCTGCTGCAGGTGTCCCTCGACGCCGATCCGGCCCGCGGCGGCGTCCGCGACGACGCGCTGCGCGCGCTCGCCGATCAGGTCGCGGCCTCGGAATCGCTGCAGCTCGCGGGCCTGATGGCGATCCCGCCGCTGGATGTGGAGCCCGATGCGGCGTTCGAGCAACTGGCCCGCATCCACTCTGTATTAACGATTGTTCACCCCGATGCGAAGGAACTGTCGGCGGGCATGTCCGGCGACTTGGAGTCGGCCATCCGCCACGGCAGTACGTGCGTGCGTGTCGGTACTGCGCTTATGGGCGCGCGACCGATAACCTCGGCGTAGCAAAGAAACCTCACCAGTCACATTTGAAACATATGCTTGGTGGCAGACGAGGACTGAGCAGGACAACACCCCAGGCCAACCGGGGCCGAAGGAAGGTCGACCAGATGAGCACGCTGCACAAGTTCAAGGCGTACTTCGGGATGGTTCCGCTCGAGGATTACGAAGACGATTACGTCGACGACCGCGGAGCCGCCCGGAGCGCCGATGAGCGTGGCCAGCGTCGTCCCCGGCCCTACGCCGAACGCGAGCGTGACTACGACCGATACGGCGAGGACCGCTACGACGACGAGCCCGCCTACGAGCCGTCGTACAAGGCCCCCTACAAGCCGGCCTACAGCACCTCCCGGCGCGACGACTACGCCGACGAGCTCCGCGAGCGCGAGCGCGATCACCGCGAGCGCGACCGCTACGACGCCGACGCCCGCTACGACGCCCCGCGTCGCCCCACCCGCATCGACACCGCACCGTCCAGCCGTACCCGGTCCATGGGCGGCGGTGCGAGCACCCGCGGCGCACTGGCGATGGACACCGACGCCGAGCGGCGCATCGAGGAGCTGCGGGAGCAGGAGCGCCGCATCGAGGCGGCCCGCCGTCCCCAGATCTTCGAGGACGGAGGCACCTTGTCCAAGATCACCACGCTGCGCCCGCGCACCTACGCCGAGGCCGCGATCATCGGTGAGCGCTTCCGCGACGGCACCCCGGTGATCATGGATCTGGTCGAGATGAGCAACTCCGACGCGCGTCGTCTGGTGGACTTCGCCGCCGGTCTGGCCTTCGCCCTGCGTGGCTCGTTCGACAAGGTGGCCACCAAGGTGTTCCTGCTCTCACCCGCCGATGTGGACGTCTCCGCCGAGGAGCGCCGCCGCATCGCGGAAAACGGCTTCTACAACCAGAAGTAGCCCAGCTGCCGCTGCCGTGGGGAACGGCGGCGTCAGCCGGTGCCGGCGCCCAGCGCGTCGAACACGCACGGCGGCAGCGCGATGCGCCGCGTCCAGGGGGTTGCGACCGAGGGTCGCGGGGGAATCATGGGGGAGTCTTGCGGCCATGCCGCGTCAGCACCGGATGTGACCGGCACGATCCGTGTTTCTGTTTTGCCGATCATGGTTTGTCAGGCAGAGTGGTGCGGTGGCCTTGTTCCAGGTGTTGAACCTCCTGCTGTTCCTCTTCTGGCTGCTGCTGATCAGTCGAGTCATCGTCGAGTTCATCCGCAGCTTCGCGCGCGACTGGCGGCCGACCGGCTTCGTCGTGGTCATCCTCGAGGTGATCTTCACGATCACAGACCCCCCGGTGAAACTTCTGAGGCGTTTGATACCCCCAGTGAATCTTGGGGGAATTCGGCTCGATCTGTCGATTATGGTCCTGCTGTTTATCGTGTTCATCCTCATGTCGATCACGGGCCAGATAGGGCAGTCGGTAGCTCAGGTGTGACAGAATGAGCCGAAAGAATGCTTGCCCAGATCTACCGCTAGATCTCCATACGAAGCGTGAAGGGATCGTTCCATGCCGCTGACCCCCGCCGATGTTCATAACGTCGCGTTCAGCAAACCGCCGATCGGGAAGCGCGGCTACAACGAGGATGAAGTCGACGCCTTCCTCGACCTGGTCGAGCAGGAGCTCTCACGCCTCATCGAGGAGAACGCGGATCTTCGCCAGCGTGTTGCCGAGCTGGACGCGGAACTGTCCGACGCCAAGAAGAACCGCGGCCCCGCGGTCCAGCCGGTGAAGGCCCCGGTCGCGCCGGAGCCCATCAAGGCCGCCCCGCCGGTGCCCCCGGCCCCCATGCCGGCCCCGGCGCCCGTCGCCGCGGTCAAGGCCGAGGCGCCCTCCGCGGACGCCAATCTGCAGGCCGCCAAGGTGCTTTCGCTGGCCCAGGAGATGGCCGACCGCCTCACCTCCGACGCCAAGACCGAGGCCGAGTCGCTGCTGGCCAACGCCCGCGGCAACTCCGAGCGCCTGGTCAGCGACGCTCGCACCCGCTCGGAGGCGATGATCGCCGACGCGCGCCAGAAGGCCGAGGCCATGCTGTCCGACGCGCAGACCCGCTCGGATTCCCAGCTGCGCCAGGCCAAGGAGAAGGCCGACGCGCTGCAGGCCGACGCCGAGCGCAAGCACACCGAGATCATGGCCACCATCACCCAGCAGCGCAGCGTGCTGGAGAGCCGCATCGAGCAGCTCAAGACCTTCGAGCGCGAGTACCGCGTGCGCCTGAAGTCCTACCTGGAATCGCAGCTGGAGGAGCTGGAGAACCGTGGTTCGGCGGTCCCGGTCGACGGCGGCGAATTCGGCCAGGACGCTTCCGGCAACGGCGCACTCCTCAAGGGCAGCAAGTAAAGTCGTCACTACGGCCAGCGTCGCCGGGCCGCATCGGGTGACCACCCGGGCGATCCGGCCTCGCCGCCAACCTTTCGAGTCCTCCGATGGCGGTCGCCATCGAAGCCCAACGAGGGGGTGGTGCACTTGCTCGCAGTGACGCTCGGGTTGGCCGCTGTCGGTTTCGGCCTGCTGGTGACCGCACTGACCACCGGTTCGGTGATCTGGGCATGGGGCTGCATCATCGTGTGCGTGATCGGCGCGGTGCTGCTGCTCGTCAGTGCGTTGTCGCTGCGGACCGATGACGAGGAGGACGCCTCCTCGTCACCACCGGGCGGACGGCACGCCAGGCATTAGGCGGCGCACGGTAAGCGCTTCGGGGCGGGTCCGGGGAATAACCCCTGGACCCGCCCCGCTAGTATGTAGACAGCAATACGGCGTCGATCCGGCCATCACCGGGGAGTCTTCGGAAGAACGGCGCGACCTGCCGCGAGCAGGGGGCGCCCAGTAGAACCGAACGGGTGAGCCCGTCACAGCTCGCAACGAGAGGCTCGGTTTCGCAAGGGTTTTCGTGATCCGTCAGGGTCGCGTGCTCCGCGGGGGCCGGGCAAGCGGGGTGGTACCGCGGTTACGGCGCGCCGAGCGCCGGGATCGTCCCCGTGCCCACGACGCAGGCACGAGGAGACGAGAGGCCGCCATGGCGGACGACAGCAGCACCCGAAGCGCATATCCCCGCGCGGACCTGAGCCGGACCGCCGGGCAGGTCTCCTTCCCCGAGCTGGAGCAGCGGGTCCTGGACTACTGGGCCGCCGACGACACCTTCCGCGCCAGCATCGAGAACCGTTCCGAGGCAGAGGAATTCGTCTTCTACGACGGCCCGCCCTTCGCCAATGGATTGCCGCACTACGGTCATCTGCTGACCGGATACGTGAAGGATTTGATCCCGCGTTTCCAAACCATGCGCGGTAAGAAGGTCGAACGGCGTTTCGGCTGGGATACTCACGGCCTGCCCGCGGAAATCGAAGCGGAGAAGCAGCTCGGTATCACGGACAAATCACAGATCGATGCCATGGGCCTCGCGGAATTCAATGCCGCGTGTAAATCCTCGGTCTTGCGCTACACGAACGAATGGCGTAACTACGTGACCCGCCAGGCGCGCTGGGTCGACTTCGACAACGACTACAAAACCCTCGACCTCGACTTCATGGAGTCGGTCATGTGGGCGTTCAAGTCGCTGTACGACAAGGGCCTGGTCTATCAGGGCTTCCGGGTGCTGCCCTACAGCTGGTACGAGCAGACCCCGCTGTCGAACCAGGAGGCGCGCCTGGACGACTCCTACCGGATGCGCCAGGACCCGGCGGTCACCGTCGACATGGTGCTGCGGGTCCCGGCCGACCACCCGCTGCACGCGCTCGACGGCGCCAACGCGCTGATCTGGACCACCACGCCGTGGACGCTGCCGTCCAACCTCGCCATCGCCGTGCATCCGGACGTCACCTACGCGCACGTGCAGGGCAAGGACGGCAAGCGGTATGTGGTTGCCGCCGAGCGGGTGTCGCACTACACCCGTGAGTTCGGTGAGGAGCCGCAGGTGCTGTCCGAGCATTCGGGCGCCGCGCTCGAGGGCCTGAACTACCTGCCGCCCTTCGACTTCTTCCTCGGCCACCCGCGCGCGCACCGCGTGCTCAACGCCGACTACGTCACCACCGACTCCGGCACCGGCATCGTGCACCTGGCTCCCGCCTTCGGTGAGGAGGACATGGATGTCGCCTCCGCCAACGGGATCGACATCGTGCAGCCGCTCGACGCGGGCGGCAAGTTCACCTCCATGGTGCCGCCGTACGAGGGCCTGATGGTCTTCGACGCCAACCCGGTCATCATCAAGGACCTCAAGGCCGCCGGAAAGCTGTTGCGGCACGAGACCATCGAGCACTCCTACCCGCACAGCTGGCGTTCGGGTCAGCCGCTGATCTACATGGCGGTGCCGTCCTGGTTCGTGGCGGTCACCAAGTTCCGCGACCGCATGGTGGAGCTCAACAAGGAGATCACCTGGGTCCCGGAGCACATCCGCGACGGCCAGTTCGGCAAGTGGCTGGAGAACGCGCGCGACTGGAACATCAGCCGTAACCGCTACTGGGGCGCGCCGATCCCGGTGTGGGTCTCCGACGACCCGGCCTACCCGCGCGTGGACGTGTACGGCTCGCTCGACGCCCTCGAGCGTGACTTCGGCGTGCGCCCGGACGACCTGCACCGGCCCATGATCGACGAGCTGGTGCGGCCGAATCCCGATGACCCGACCGGGAAGTCGATGATGCGGCGCACCCCCGAGGTCCTCGACTGCTGGTTCGAGTCCGGGTCCATGCCCTACGCCCAGGTGCACTACCCGTTCGAGAACAAGGAATGGTTCGAGGGCACCTCCGAGGCCTCCCCGCACAGCCCCGGCGATTTCATCGTCGAGTACAACGGCCAGACCCGCGGCTGGTTCTACAACCTGCACGTGCTCTCGACCGCGCTGTTCGACCGCCCGGCGTTCAAGTCCGTTGTGGCGCACGGCATCGTGCTCGGCGACGACGGCCTCAAGATGTCGAAGTCCAAGGGCAACTACCCCGACGTCAACGAGGTCTTCGACCGTGACGGCTCCGACGCCATGCGCTGGTTCCTCATGGCGTCCCCGGTGCTGCGCGGCGGCAACCTGATCGTCACCGAGCGCGGTATCCGCGAGGGTGTCAGCCAGGCGCTGCGCCCGCTGTGGAACGCGTGGACCTTCCTGCAGCTGTACGCTTCCGAGCCCGGCACCTGGCGCACGGATTCGACGAACGTGCTGGACCGGTACATCCTGGCGAAGCTGGCGGCGACCCGCGACGTCATGACCGACGCGCTCGAGGTGTACGACATCGCGACCGCCTGCGACGAGCTGCGCACCTTCGCCGACGCGCTCACCAATTGGTATGTGCGCCGGTCGCGTTCGCGGTTCTGGGAGGAGGACCGCGACGCCATCGACACCCTGCACACCGTGCTCGAGGTGACGACCCGGCTCGCGGCGCCGCTGCTGCCGTTGATCTCCGAGGTGATCTACCGCGGCCTCACCGGTGAGCGTTCGGTGCACCTGGCCGACTGGCCGGCCGCCGACGTCCTGCCGCACGACGCCGAGCTGGTGTCGGCGATGGACGAGGTCCGCACCGCCTGCTCCACGGTGCTGAGCCTGCGCAAGGCTCAGAACCTGCGGGTGCGCCTGCCGCTCTCGGAGGTCACCGTGGCCGCCGCCGACGCGGAACGCCTGCGCCCCTTCGTGGATCTGATCGCCGACGAGGTGAACGTCAAGAAGGTCGACCTCACCACCGACGTGGCCGCCCACGGCCGCTTCGAACTGGTGGTGAACGCCCGCGCCGCCGGTCCGCGCATCGGCAAGGACGTCCAGACGGTCATCAAGGCCGTCAAGGCGGGGGAGTGGAGCGAGGCCGCCGACGGCACCGTGACCGCCGCCGGAATCGCCCTGCTGCCCGAGGAATACACCCAGCGCCTGGTCGCCGCCGAACCCGAGTCCACCTCCGCCCTGCCCGGCAATGCCGGTCTGGTGGTGCTGAATTCGGTGGTCACCGAGGAACTCGAGGCCGAGGGCTGGGCCCGCGACCTCATCCGCGACCTCCAGGAAACCCGCAAGTCCCTCGGCCTGGACGTCTCCGACCGCATCACCGTGGTCCTCGACGTCCCGGCGGATCGCCTGCCCTGGGCCGAAACCCACCGCGACCTGATCGCGGGCGAGATCCTCGCCACCACACTGACATTCGGCGCGGCCCCCGCGGACGCGTCCGAGATCGTCGGCGGCGTCAAGGTCTCGATCACCAAGGCCTGACCGAATCCCTTCGACAGCGGCGCGGACCTCCGGGTCTGCGCCGCTGTCGTATCGGTGTGGTCTCGTATCCCGCCCATCCATGGCATCTCTGGCACCGAATGATTAACATGTTGGACATGAGTACACACAGCCTGCGTGACCTGCGGATGCAACTCGGGGCGATCGTGCGCGGTGTGGCCACCACGGGTGAGGAAGCGATCATCACCGACAGTGGCAGCGAGGTCGCGGTCATCATCTCGATGGCCGACTACGAGCGGCTGCACGAGCACGCCGACCTGGTCGATGCCCTGCGCCTGCGCGGCATGCGCGACGACGATTTCTCGACCATGTCGATGGCGGAGATGCTCGATGCCCTCGGGGTGGATCCCGCCGACGTCCTCGCCTCGTGATGGCCGGGATGCGGATCGAGTTCCACCCCGATGTCTTGAAGCAGTTGCAGCGCCTGCCCCGCGAGGCCTTCGGTGCAGCGTTGCGCACGATCATCGACCTGGGGCGGGAACCTCGTCCTTCGGGCGTCAAGAAGCTCGCGGGCGGCGAGACCGATTGGCGAGTTCGGTTCGGCCAGTATCGAATCGTCTACAGCATCGACGACAAAGCCGGTGTGGTCACGATTTTCATAGTCGCCAAGCGCTCCGACGCCTACCGGTAGGACGCTCTGAGTCGGCCACTTCGCGGGACTCCAGCAAACAAGGAGCGCCTCCCCGATGGGGAGGCGCTCCTTTTTGTTATGTGAGGTCTGGATCGATTGACCAGGAGTTTCTTTGGGGAGGCGTCTGCCGGCGGAAGACACGCCAGCCGTGGTTCCCTTGTGGCTGCTGTTGCGGGTGCGATAGAACGGCTATCAAGTAGCTAACCGATCTTGTGCACGGCTGTTCCCGCGGTACCACCGATGAAGGGGCTCGCATATGGCTCGCAACCGGCTCGGCAGGCTCAGAACCTTGGCCACGACGGTGGCCGCGATGGCGATGACAGGGGCGATGTGGGCGGGCGTCGCGCACGCCGACACCGGGTCGGGGGCCTCGGGCTCGGCGTCCGGATCCTCCTCCGGCAGCGGGACCGGATCGTTCTCCGGAAGTGCCAGCGGCTCGGCGCAATTGCCGATCGCGAGCCCGCGGGCCATGGCCGCGCTGGCGCTGGCCGGAACCCAGACCGGCAAGCCCTACGAGTGGGGCGGGACCGGTCCGGATTCCTGGGACTGCTCGGGATTGGTGCAGTGGGCCTTCCGCAGCGTCGGCATCAATCTGCCGCGCACCACCTGGCAGCAGGCCGAGGTCGGGCTCGAGGTGCCGTTCGGGGCGCTGCAGCCCGGGGATGTGCTGATTCTCAACGATGACGCCTCCCACGAAGGGATCTACGCGGGCGGCGGCAACGTCTTGAACGCGTACAACTGGGGTGTGCCCGTCGGACTGACGCCCTTGAGCGAGTTCGACATCTACACCATTCGGCGATTCTTCTGAATCGCCTTACTCGACAACCAGTTCCACGGGGATGTTGCCCCGGGTGGCCTTGGAGTACGGGCACACCTGGTGGGCGGCCTCGACCAGCGCGCGGCCCTGCTCGTTCTGCAGCTCCTCGGGCAGCTCCACGTGCAGCACCACCGAGATGCCGAAGCCGGTCTCGTCGTCCTTGTTCAGGGTGACGTCGGCGGTCACCGAGGTGTCGCCGAGCTTCACGCCCTGGCTGCGGGCCACCGCCTGCAGCGCGCCCGCGAAGCAGGCCGAGTAGCCCATCGCGAACAGCTGCTCGGGGTTGGTGCCGTCACCGCTGCCGCCGGCCTCCTTGGGCTGGGCGAGCTTGAGGTCGAGGTAGCCGTCGGAGCTGACCGAGCGGCCCTCGCGGCCGACGGAGGTGGCGGATGAAGTGAAGAGTGCGGGCATTTTATCTCCTAGACAGACTTGTCTGTTCACGTCCGAGACCCAGGGTAGACAGATCTGTCTGCTATCGTCAATACATAGCCCCGATCAGGGAGAAGGAGGGCAGGTCAGCCATGAGCGAAGCCCGCGAGCGCCTGCTGGACACCGCGACCCGGCTGTTCTACGCCGAGGGGATCCACACGGTCGGCATCGACCGGATCATCGCCGAGGCCGGGATCGCGAAGGCCACCTTCTACCGGCACTTCAAGACCAAAGAGGATCTGGTCGTCGCCTACCTGGTCCGCGAATACGGTCGCCAGCGCGAGACATTGGAGGCCATCCCCGGTTCGGGCACCGAGTCCATCGTCGGTATCTTCGAGCGGCTCGGTGAGCTCAGTCGCGGCCCGGGCTTCCGGGGTTGCCCGTTCCTCAACGCGGCCGTAGAGTTCCCGAACTCCGACCACGCCGTGCGCAAGGTCGTCGACGAGTACCGCGCCTGGTTCCGTGACCTGATGGCCGAACGCCTGCGCGCCGCCGGCCACCCGCAGGTCGAGGACGCCGCCCGCGCCCTGCTGCTGACCCGCGACGGTGTGACCATCAGCGGGGGCGTGGGCGACGCGGAGACGGTCCGGGTGGGCATCCGGACCGCCTTGTCGCAGTGGGGTATTCGCTAGACCCCGACCGCCTCTTCCATCTCCTCCTCGGCGGCCTCGTCGGCGGCGGGCTGCGGCGCGGCGTGCTTCGGGGCGAGTGCCGCCGCGGCCTGCCGCCGCTCGGTCAGTCCGGCCGCGGCCAGGAGCACGACGCCCGCGGCCAGCCACAGTCCCAGGCTCGCCATCCGGCTGCCCAGTCCGATGCCGTCGAAGTAGAGCAGGCTGCGCGCGCCCTCCACGAATCCCGCGCCGTTCCAGAACCGGTGCAGGGTGCCGAAGAAGTCGTTCTGCAGCCACGGGCTGTAGACGCCGCCGGAGCTGGTGAAGTTCAGCATCACGAACAGCACCATCATGGCCAGGGTGGTCCAGCGCTTCAGGAAGGTGTGCAGGCCGATGCCGATGGCCAGGACGCCCGCCGAGTACAGCCACGACATGCCCCAGATCGCGCCCAGATCGTGGTCGACGATGTGGAAGACCGGGCCCGCCAGCGCCAGGCCGATCAGGCTCACCAGCAACGAGGTGATCAAGCCGATCAGTGCGCGCACCCGCATCGACAGGCCCGCGCCCGCCGCGCTGATGGCGGCCACGCTGCCGTAGGAGCCGATGCTCAGCGCGACCAGCAGGAAGAAGATGCCCTGCGCGGTCGGGTCGCCGGAACTGGGGGTGGTGACGTCGGTGACGGTGAGCGGCGTGTTCTGCACGCCGGCGATCTGCCCGAACACGGCCTCGGCGGCCATGGCCGTGGTGTCGGATCCGGCCTTGGCGACCAGCAGTTCGGGTGTCCGCTGATCGGGCACGTACGCCCCGGCCAGCTCGCGGTGGCGCAGCTTGTCGACCGCGTCGTCGCGGGTGGGCACGGTGATCACGTCGAGAGCGTTGCCGCCCTTGTCCTTCAGCGACTGGGCCAGCACCTTGACCTGCGGGCTGTCGCCGACCACGGCGACCGCCAGGTGGTTGGGCTCGGGCTGGTGGAACGCGCCCAGGTAGGCCAGGCCCATGCCCAGGCACATGAGCAGCGGGGTGAGCAGGTGTACGGCGACGTGCCGGATCTGTTGGGTGGCCATCAAGTCTTCTCCAATAGTTGGTAAATACAACCAAGCGAGGTTGTAGTCTACAACTATGAAGAGTGAATCCGCATTCCCCGGCCGCGCCGATGCGATCGAGGTCATACAGCGCGAGCTCACCGCCTTCGCCCGCCGCGCCCGCGGCCGGGCCAGCGAACTGCACCCCGAACTGTCGCTGGTGGCCTCCAGCATCCTGGACCTGGTGATCGAGCGGAACGGCTGCCTGGCCGCCGATCTGGCCGGGCACTTCCACCTCGACAAATCCACGGTCAGCCGCCAGGTGGCCGCGCTGGAACGCGACGGGTACCTGGAACGGGAAGTGGATCCGGCGAACCGCCGCAACCTGGTGCTGCACGCCACCGCCGAGGGCCGGCGGGTGGCGCGCGCGGCGGCCCGCAGCCGCGCCACCGCCTTCACCGAACGCTTCCGGGACTGGGACGACGCCGATGTGGAGCGGCTGGCGGGATATCTGGTGCGCTACAACGCCGCCGACGCGAGCTAGGACTGAACCGGTGCGGGCCGGGCCCGGAACCCGGCGTGCGTCAGGGCTCGAATCCGGTGCGGCTCAGTTGGTTCCGTCGGAGCGCTCGGCCTCGGGCGCCCATTCCTCGTCGGGCAGGCCCATGCCCTTGGCGAGCACCGGCCACGAGGACCGCAGCGCGTCCTGCCAATAGCCCCAGGAGTGCGTGCCCGCCTGGGTGATGTCGAAGGTCGCGGGAATGCTCATGTCCCGCAGCCGCGCCCGCAGATTGCGCGCGCACCAGTCGCTGGCCGCCTCCAGGATGCCGCCCACCAGGATCTGTTGCGGCAGACCGCCGTCGGCGGGGCCCAGGCTGCGCACATCGGCCACATTGTCGTGCTTGCCGGGCAGGCCGCTGCCGTTGGAGACGTAGATCTCCATGCCGCGCAGGGCTTCCGCGTGCACGTAGGGGTCGTTGGCGGCCCACGCCGGATCGTCCATCGGCCCGTACATGTTCACCGGATTGCCGCCGCCGATGCTGATCACCAGGTTCGCGAACTTCTGCCCGACCGGATCGGAGATCTGCGCGCACCCGCTGTAGGCCGCGACCGCGCGATACAGGCCCGGCGCGGCGATGGCCAGCTGCAGCACCGAGGTGCCCGACATGGACATGCCCGCGATGGCGTGCGTGCCGTCGGTATCGAGCGCCGCGTCGACCAGCGGTGGCAGTTCCTCGGTGAGGAAGGTCTTCCACCGGGGCTGTCCCAGTTTGGGATCGGCGTTGCGCCAGTCGGTGTAGTAGGTGAACGCGCCGCCGACGGGCATCACCACGTTCACGTTCTTGTCCATGAAGAACTGGGTGGCGTCGGTATTGCGCTTCCAGTTCGCGGTGTCCTGGCCGCCGCCGGCGCCATTGAGCAGGTACAGCACCGGGCGCGGCCGCGACGGATCGGCGGGCCGCTGCACCTCCACGGTGATGTCGGTGTCCATGGCGGCCGAGTGCACCAGCAGGGTGAGGTTGCGCGAGTCGTGGACCTCGAAGCTCTCGATCGACGAGCCGTCCTCGGATTCCGTTGCCGCCGCGAGCGTGGCGCTGCTGGTGATCGGATCGGGAGGGGCGGCGAAGGCCGGGCCCGCGGGCGCGACCGTGGTGATCGTAGTGACAAGGGAACAACTTGCCGCCGCGAGCAGTGCTGCCCGGGTACCCAATCCGCCTAGCAAAACCGACCTTCGATCCACAGGGTGTCCCGACCCATGCGCATGATCGCCGACTCGTGCCCCGATGTTTCAGGTTTCGACAATATCGGGGTCGGCGTGCTTGTGGCACACGGCACTTGTGCGCCGGGCCATGCGGATCGGCTGTGGTTCAGCGCGTGTCGCGGTTCGCGCTCCTATTCGGCGACCAGGCCGCGCAGCAGCGGGCCGTAGTCCGGGTGCGCGAGCGCGGAGGCGAACTGCGCGGTCAGGTAGTCGGCCGGGTTGCCGGTGTCGTACCAGCGACCGCGGATCACCTGGCCGTACACCGGGTTCTCGGCGGCGAAGATATTGATGGCGTCGGTCAGGTACACCTCGCCGGTGCGGTGGGTGTACCAGTGGTCGACCTGACGGCGCAGCTCGGCGATGATGCCGGGGGTGACCACGTAGCCGCCGATGGCGGCGAACTCCGACGGGGCGTCGGCGGGCTTGGGCTTCTCCTTGAGGCCGCTGATCCGCATCAGCCCGTTGCCCTGGGTCTCCTCGACCACCGGCACGCCGTAGCGCGAGGATTCGGCCGGGTCCATCGGCATCAGCGCCAGCACCGGCGCGCCGGTCTTGGCGTAGGCGTCGATGAGCTGCTGGGCGCGCGGCACCTCGGCGACGAAGACGTCGTCGGGCCACAGCACCAGCATGGGCTCGTCGCCCAGGAAGCGGGCCGCGTTCAGCACCGGCGTGCCGTTGCCGTAGGGGCCGTGCTGGTCCAGGTAGGTGATGTGGCCCGCCCGGCTCAGCTCGCCGACCTCCTCCACCGCGTCGGCGTAGGCGGTCTTGCCGTCGGCGCGCAGCTGTGCGACCAGCGCCGGATTGGGGCGGAAGTGGTCCTGGATCAACGACTTTCCACCGCTGACCACGATGGTGATGTCGGTGATACCGGAGGCCACGAGTTCGCGGACGGTGTGCTCGATGACCGGCTTGTCGCCCACCGGGAGCATTTCCTTCGGGATCGCCTTGGTCAACGGCAGCAGGCGCGAGCCGATGCCCGCAGCGGGAATCACGGCCTTGCGAATCGTCATGGACGAATTCTCACACAGGTTCCTGCTCGTACCTGTCGGTAGCCGCTTGTAGATTTCCCTCTGTGACCACCTCCGCCGGCCCCGCGAACCCGGGCATCGTGCCTGGTGAGGCCGGTTGTACTGGGACAGCGGCAATGGCTGGCGGTCCGGCGGGGGCGGTGGCGGATTCACGGCAACCCCTCAGCCCCGCCGGAGGCCGGGGCCAGCGGCGCTGGGTGCTGCACATCGATATGGACGCCTTCTTCGCCTCGGTCGAACAGCTCACCCGCCCCACCCTGCGCGGGCGGCCGGTGCTGGTGGGCGGCATGGGCGGGCGCGGCGTGGTGGCCGGGGCCAGTTACGAGGCGCGGGTGTTCGGCGCGCGCTCGGCCATGCCCATGCATCAGGCGCGGCGGCTGGTCGGCGCGTCGGCGGTGGTGATACCGCCGCGCGGGGCGGTGTACGGCGAACTCAGCGGGCAGGTGTTCGAGGCGCTGCGGTCGCGGATCCCGGTGCTGGAGACGCTGTCGTTCGACGAGGCGTTCGGGGAACCGGCGGAACTGGCGGGGGCGACGCCGGAGCGGGTGCTTGCCTTCTGCGAGGAGCTGCGGACGGCGGTGCGCGAGCGCACCGGCCTGGTGGCCTCGGTCGGCGCGGGCAGCGGCAAGCAGCTCGCCAAGATCGCCTCCGGCCTGGCCAAACCCGATGGGGTGCGGGTGATTCCGGCGGTCGAGCAGGACGGCTTCCTGTCCGCGCTGCCGGTGCGCAAACTGTGGGGGATCGGGCCGGTGGCCGAGAGTCGTTTGCGTTCCTTGGGAATCGAGACGGTGGGCGCGCTGGCGGCGCTGCCGGAATCGGAGGCGGCCTCGATCCTGGGCGGCAGTATCGGGGTGGCGCTGCACCGGCTGGCCCGCGGCATCGACGACCGCCCGGTGGCCGAGCGCGCCGAGGCCAAGCAGATCAGCGCCGAAACCACCTATGAGACCGACATTCTCACCCTCGCCCAGCTGCGCCCGGCCATCGACGCCATGGCGGCCTCGGCGCACCGGCGGCTGAGCGCGGACGGGCGCGCCGCGCGCACGGTGGTGCTCAAATTGAAGAAGACCGATATGAGCATCGTGACCCGATCCTCCACGCTGCCCTACGCCACCGAGGACCTGGTCACCCTCACCGCGGCCGCGCGGCGCTCGGCCCTGGATCCGGCCGAGATCGGTCCGATTCGCTTGGTGGGCGTGGGTTTCGCCGGGCTGTCGGAGATCCGGCAGGAATCGCTGTTCCCGGAACTGGATCAAACGGTGGACGCCGACGCCGCGGTCGCCGAGGAGCCCACACTGGCCGCGTCCGGCGGCCCGGATCCGCTGGTACCGCCCGCAACTCGCTCGTTCGCGATCGGAACCTGGTATCCGGGACTGGATGTCGAGCACCCGGAATTCGGCCACGGCTGGGTGCAGGGCGCGGGGCACGGGGTGGTGACGGTCCGCTTCGAGACCCGTTCCACCGGACCGGGTCCCACGCGCACCTTCGCCGCCACGGAACCGGCTCTCACCAGGGCAGATCCCTTGGGCAGCCTGCGCTGACGGCGTTAAGACCCGAATGCGCGAATTATGAGGATTCGGCCTGAAAATGCCGCGCCACCGCCCTCGGAGGCGGTTTCCCCGACCGGGCGTTGGTAGTGTCGCCAGTCGGGCAGCGCCGCCGCGGGTGTAGCTGTCACTTGTCGAACGGACCTACTCGAACGCAAAGGACGAGCAGTTGAAGCTTCAGAAGACTGGACGCATCGCGGTCGCCACGCTGGCTGTCGTGACCGTACTCGGGCTGTCGGCGTGTGGCAGCGGTGACAAGAAGGAGACCAAGCCCACCAAGGCCACCACCTCCAAGGTCACCGGCGCGCAGAACAACTACCCGGCGGCTCCGTCCGTGACGGACCTGAATGCCGAGCTGCAGAAGGCGCTGGATCCGAACATTCCGGACGCGCAGAAGCTGGACATGATGCAGGGCGCCCAGGCCGACCCGGCCTTGCCCGGCCGGCTCGCCGAGGCCTACCGTCAGAACAACGCCACCATCACCGTCACCAACGTGACCGACCTCGGCAACGGCACCATTACCGCCGACGCCCAGTTCGCCGTCAACGGTGGCGCGCCGCAGCAGGCCGTCGTGCCGTTCGTGGCCGAGGACGGCAAGTGGAAGGTCCAGAAGGACTGGGTCTGCAACGCCCTCTCGCTGGTCAACCAGACCTCCCCGGCCTGCGGCTAGTCGTCGGCGACCGGCCCGGCAGGCCCTGGTGATGGACCCGGCATCCCCTCATGGAATGCCGGGTTCGTCCTCTTCTTGGCGGTCGATGATGAGGACCGCTTAGGATCTGCGGTCGTGACGGACGTGTTGGAGAAGGCGGGGCCGGATGCCGCCGGGAGTGCTGGTGCCGAACCCGAGAGACGGACTCGAGGGGGCTGGGCGCGACCTGTCGCCCTCATCGCCGGCCTGATCGCGGTGCTCGCGGCGCTGGCGGTGCCGTTCCTGCCGGTGCGCGTGGACCACACCACTCTGACCTGGCCGCAAGGCAATTCGACGCAGAGCGTCGAAGCCCCGCTGATCAGCTACGCGCCGCAGAGCTTCGACGCGAGCATTCCCTGCGCCGCCGTGGCCCAGCTGGGCGCGAAGGGCGGCACCCTGGCCGCCACCGGACCCAATGGCGCGCCGGACCTCGAGAAGTACGGTTTCGTGGCCCGCGTCACCGCGGCGACCACCGCCGACGGCGTCACCACGCCCGGCAAGCTGGAAGCGATCCTGCACCACAAGACGCTGTTCAGCGTGCCCGTGGACCAGCTCGGCGCGGGCTGCGCGCTCACCGTGCACTCGGACTTCACCTCCTCCACCGCGACTCTGACCGGTTCCTCGGTCGAGCCGGTCACCCTCGACGGTGACTACCGGCCGCAGCTGGTCGGGATCTTCAGCGATCTGACCGTCTCCGACGGCGCGAAGGTCACCGCGGCGGTGGACAGCCGCTTCACCTCCGCCCCGGGCCCGCTCAAGCGGATCGCCATCTGGACGGCCATCCTCGGCGCCCTCGTCGCGCTGGGCGCCCTGTTCCGGCTGGACCGCCTCGACGGCCGCCGCAGCCGCCGCTTCCTGCCCGCGCACTGGTGGACCTTCCAGCCGGTCGACGCCGTGGTGCTGGGCACGCTGGTGCTGTGGCACTTCATCGGCGCCACCACCTCCGACGACGGCTACCAGTTCGGCATGGGCCGCGCGTCCCTGCACGCCGGGTACATGGCCAACTACTTCGGCTACTTCGGCGTCCCCGAAACCCCGGTCGGCACACCGTATTACGACCTGATCGGCCATATGGCGCAGGTCAGTCCGGCGAGCGTGTGGATGCGCCTGCCCGCGCTGGTGGCGGGCGTGCTGATCTGGCTGGTGCTCAGCCGCGAGGTGATCCCGCGCCTGGGCGCGCGGGTGCGCCGCGACCGGATCGCGGTGTGGACCGGGGCGCTGGGCTTCCTGGCCGTGTGGCTGGCCTACAACAACGGCCTGCGGCCGGAGCCGCTGGTGGCTCTCGGTGTGCTGCTGACCTGGGTGTCGGTGGAGCGGGCCATCGCGACCGGACGGTTGCTGCCCTACGGCATCGCCGTCAGCATCGGCGCGTTCACCTGTACCGTCGGCCCGTCCGGCATCATCTGTTTCGCTCCGCTGCTGGCGGGCATCCGGCCGATCTGGCGGATCCTCAACCGGCGCGCGACGGAACTGGGTAAGCCGACCCCGCCCGGCGCGAGCGCGCTCACCGTTCTGAAGGCCCGCTTCGGCGCGTACCTGTCGCTGGCCGCTCCGGTGGCCGCGGCCGGCGCCGTGGTGCTGGCGGTCATGTTCTGCGATCAGCCGCTGGCCTCGATGTTCGAGATGAGCCGGGTGCACACCGCGGTCGGCCCGGATGTGCACTGGGATGGCGAATACATCCGCTACCAGTACCTTTTCATGCCCACCATCGACGGTTCGCTGGCGCGGCGGTTCGGCATGTTCGTGTTCTGGATCGGCCTCGCGGTGTGCGCGGCGGTGCTGCTGCGCAAGGGCGGCCGGATCCCGTTCACCGCCTCCGGCCCGGCGCGCCGGGTCCTCGGCACCGGCGTCGGCGTCATCCTGCTGATGATGCTGACCCCCACCAAGTGGACTCACCACAACGGCATCTACGCCGGACTGGCCGGTGTCGTCGCGGTGCTCACCGCGGTCGCGGTCGGCCCCAAGGTGATGCGCTCGCCGCGCAACCGGGCGCTGTTCGCCGCGGTGGTGGCGTTCGCGCTGGCGGCGGCGTTCGCCAGCATCAACGGCTGGTGGTACGTGTCGAACTGGTCGATCTCCTGGAACGACAAGCCGGTGGTGCTGGCCGGGTTCCTGGTCTCCAAGATCTTCCTGGGCATCGCGCTGGCGCTGCTCGCGCTGGCCGGATGGTTCCACGTGCGCGCGCCCGAACAGCCCGGCCCGCACCGGATCTCGAAGCTGGGCTGGCGGTTCGTCGCCATCCCGCCGCTCACCGTGGCGGCCGCGTTCATGGTGGTGTTCGAGGTGGCCATGCTCGCCAAGGGCGCGGTCGTGCAGTACCCGGCGTACTCGCTGGCCCGCTCGAATATCGATGCGGTGCTGGGCAAGCCGTGCGGGCTGGCTCGCGACGTGCGGGTGGAGGAGCACCCCAACGCGGGCATGCTGACGCCGCTGACCGGCGACGCGCACAGCGCCTTCGGCGCCGAGGCCGTCGGCTTCTCGCCCAAGGGGGTCGCCACCGATCTGCGCCCCGACGACGACCTCGACACCGGCGGCAGCGTCGCCAGTGCGGTCAGCGGTCGCAGCAGCGGCACGGCCGACGGAACCACCACCGCGCCACTGCCTTTCGGCCTGGACGCGAGCACGCCGGTGCTGGGCAGCTACAACAGCTCCGAGGCGATCTCCACCCTGACCACCGGCTGGTACACGCTGCCCGCGGCCGAGGACCGTTCCGGCATCATCGCCATCGCCGCCGCGGGCCGTATCCGCTCGGTCGATCAGGACGGCATCGTGACCCCCGGCCAGTCGGTCGAGGTCGAATACGGTGTGCCCGGCGCCGACGGTGTGCCCGTCGCCCAGGGCCGGGTGACGCCGATCGATATCGGTCCGGCCCCGACCTGGCGCAACCTGCGGACGCCGCTGAGCGAGATTCCGGCCGACGCCACCGCGATTCGCGTGGTCGCCACCGATCGCGACAGCGACCCCAAGCAGTGGGTGGCGCTCACCCCGCCGCGCATCCCGCACACGGTGACCCTGCAGGAGTACGTCGGCAGCACCGAGCCGGTGCTGCTGGATTGGGAAGTGGGCCTGCAGTTCCCGTGCCAGCGGCCCTTCGATCACCTCGACGGCATCGCCGAGGTGCCCCAGTACCGCATCCTGCCCGACCGCGGCGGCGCGGCCATGACCACGCTGTGGCAGAGCCATGACGGCGGCGGTGCGCTGGGCTGGAGCTCGATGCTGCTGCGCCCGGTCACCATCGCCACCTTCCTGGACAATGATCCGCGCCGGGACTGGGGCGAGCTGCAGCGGTTCGAGCGGATCGACAGCTCGGCGCAGACCGCCAAGCCGTCGGTGACCGTCGAGAGCCACACGGGATTGTGGAATCCCGGGCCGATCAATGTGACCGGCTGGCAGTAGCGCCGGCCGTCACGCTGTGACGACGACACCGCACCCGCTTCGCTTCGAAGCGGGTGCGGTGTCGTTTGCGGTGGGCGCTCAGCGCTGGTGGGTTCGCGAGGACTCAGCCCTGCATGGCCGCCATGCGCTTGGCCATCTCGTCCGGATCCACGTCCTCGACGTGCAGGGCGAGGGTCCAGCGGTGACCCCACGGATCCTCGATGCCGGAGGTGCGGTCACCGTAGAACTGGTTCGCCGGGGCCTGAAGCTCCTGCGCGCCCGCGGACAGGGCGGTGGCGTGGGCGGCATCCACGTCGTCGACGTAGACATAGAGGTTGACCGGCGTGCCGCCGACCGTGCGGGGATCCAGGAACCCCATGGCCGGGGCCGGGTCGCCGAGCATGATCACCGAAGTGCCGAACTGCATTTCACAGTGCACGATGGTGCCGTCCGGGCCGGGCATGCGGAAACGTTCGTCGGCGCCGAACACCTGCTTGTAGAAGTCGATCGCCCGGGCGGCGCCACTGCAGGCGAGCGAGGGACACACGGTGGGATAACCGTCGGGAATGGGTTTGACATCGGACATCGGAAACCTCCCGTCGAGGTTGTTGTCGGACGCGTCCCAGCCTATGCCCGGGGACCGGCGACACCTAGGGTCCCGCGGCCCCCCGCAGTTTCCGCACCTGGGCCGCCGTCATGGCGCTGAGCTGCTGTGGATCGGGTTCCTTGGCGTCGGAGTGGGCGATCTGCACGACTGTCGAGCCCACCAGCGTGATGCTCACGTCGGTGTAGAGGGTGAGCCCGTCGCTGGTGGTCCGGACCTGGAACGCGGTCGATCCGTCCCCGGCCTGCGGCTGAGTCAGACCGCCCAGCCGGAATTCGACCTTGGCGTTGTCGGCGTCGGTGCCCGAGTACTTCGTGCACCCGGTCAGCAGCGACTGGACGGCGGAAAAGGCCTGCGCCGCGCCGTCGTTCGCGTACGACGCCGCGTCGATGTCGACGCTGGCGAAATTCATTCCGGCGAACTGGGCCGCGGCCTGGGCCGCCGCGCCCGGCGCCTGCACCGCGACGGCCTCCAGCACCTTCGCGCACGCCGGCGGATCGGTTTTCGCGCCCGCGCCACCCGCGGCGCCGGGCGGCGGGTCGTCCAGCGCGGTGAACCCCGCGGGCATGGCCGTCAGGTCGAGCAGGTCCGCGCGCAGCGTGTACTGGTCGAGAACCGGTGCGCCGCCGGGCGACTGCGTCGGCTGCACGGCCGGGCCCAGGCTGGGCAACGGGGCCCCGGAGTCCTTGCTGTTCCCGCAGGCGGTGGCGGTCAGCGCGAGCGCGCCCGCCAGCAACGCCAGCCGTGTCAGGCTCCCCACTGCACCTCCGTGCGCAGCGTCTGGCGCAGGGTCACCGCGCTGCGCGGGTCGCGGTAGGTCTGGTTGCCGCCCACTTCCACCTGGCCCGAAACCGGCAGCGGCAGGCCCAGATCCACCGCGATGGTGCCGGTGCCGTGCATGAGGTAGTCGACGATCTCGAGCTGGCCCGCCTCGTTGGGCAGATGCCAGACCGCGGATTTCGGGCTCTGCACCACGTTCAGCTCGATGGTGAGCTCATTGCCGTCGCGGGCGGTGAGGGTGCAGGTGGTCACCTGCTCGAGCGGGACGCTCCCGGAAACCTGTTGCCGCACGGTCCATACCGCGCCCACGCCGACGGCCTCGGTCGGGAAGGCGATGGACTGGTACACGGCCTGATAGAACGACTGCTCCAGGGCGGCGCGCGCGGCGTCCGAGGTGGCCGGCTTGGGGGCCAGCTTGAGTGCGGTGATCGCGCCCAGCTCGCTCACGTCGAAACCGACGTGGGATCCGTCGGCGTGGGTCAGCGCCTGGGCCAGGGCCGGGTCGGGGGAGGTGACATTGCCGACGGTCAGTTCGACCCCGTCGGCCCCGGCCTGCGCGGTCAACGGGATGGTGATCGCGGGCGGGGAGATGTCGCGCTGCGCCTGCTGATTGATCTGCTGCTCGATGTGGTGCTCGGTGCTCAGGGTCACCTGCTGGCTGGTGCCCGGCTCCAGGGTGCGGCGCAGCGGGGAGCGGGGTTCGGCGCCAGGGTTGACGACGGTGGTGGTCACGGCCTCGATGGGCATGGTGACCTCTTTGTTGACGCCCACCGGTTCGGTGCCGTCGCCCTCGGCGGTGGCCTCCGACCGGTCGCTGCAGCCGACACCGAAGGCGGTCAGGGTGACCGCGAGGACCAGCAGCAGGACCCCCGAACGGTGGCCGCGGGCGCTCCCGCGGCGGGGCGGTCGCGGGTGGCCGGAACAGGGTGCGGTGGCGTTCGCCGAGCTGGGGGAGGAAGACAACACCGTCACGTCGAACAGGTTACGACGGGTTCCTGAAAAACAGCTGGGATCCTGTGCGGCGGCCGTTTCGGTTCGCCGCGGCGGGGCTCGGGTCGGTCCGCGCGGCGGGTCGGAGCCGCCGGGCCCGGACCGTTCGGAGTCCCCGGGCGTGGATAAGGAATGATGTCAGGGTGAGTACCGACCGGCCGCGCGAAACGGGCGCTGAGGAACCAGACAAGTCGCCAGGGGAAACCAGCCCCGCGATCGATGCCGAGACTTCCCCCGTCAGCGAACCCGCCGAGTCGGACAGTGCTGCCGCCGGTCCGGAGAGCGCGACCGCCGAGGCCCCGTCGCAGCCGCTGCGGCTGCGCAATCTGCTGCTGCTCGCCGCGGTGGTGCTCGGTCTGGATCTGCTGACCAAGACCATCGTGGTCGCCACCATGACCCCCGGCAAGCCGATCGACCTCATCGGCGATTGGGCGCGGCTGACCCTGGTCCGCAACCCGGGCGCGGCGTTCTCCATGGCCACCGGCATGACCTGGGCGCTGACGTTGATCGCGGCCGCCGTCGTGATCGGCGTGATCCGGATCGGCCGCACCCTGCGTTCGCTGCCGTGGGCGATCGGCCTGGGCCTGGTGCTGGGCGGCGCGCTCGGCAATCTCATCGATCGCCTGTTCCGCGCGCCCGGCCCGCTGCAGGGTCACGTGGTGGATTTCGTGGCGGTCGGCTGGTGGCCGGTGTTCAATGTGGCCGATTCGGCGATCGTGTGCGGCGCGATCCTGCTGGTGGCGTTGACGGTGTTCGGTTTCGAACCCGACGGCACCCGCATGCACCGTGCGCCCGCGACGACCGCGGAGGGGAAGGCGGCATGAGGGAGACCCGCAGCATGCCCGTGCCCGACGGCCTGGACGGCATGCGTGTCGACGCCGGGCTCTCCCGGCTGCTGGGCCTGTCCCGCACCGCCGTGGCGGCCATGACCGAGGACGGCTCGGTGCAGCTCGACGGCGTCGCGGCCGGCAAGTCGGACCGGCTCACCGCCGGCGCCTGGCTGGAGGTCGAATTCCCCGAGCCCAAGCGCGAACTCACCGTCGAGGCGACCCCCGTGGAGGGCATGAAGATCCTCTACGCCGACGACGACATCGTGGCCGTCGACAAACCGGTCGGCGTGGCCGCGCACACCGGTGTCGGCTGGACCGGCCCCACCGTGGTCGGCGGTCTGGCCGCCATGGGCTACCGCATCTCCACCTCGGGCGCCCACGAGCGTCAGGGCATCGTGCACCGCCTCGACGTCGGCACCTCCGGGGTGATGGTGGTCGCCCAGTCCGAGCACGCCTACACCCAGCTCAAGCGCGCCTTCAAGTACCGCACCGTGGAGAAGCGCTATCACGCTCTGGTGCAGGGCCATCCGGATCCGTCGAGCGGCACCATCGACGCCCCCATCGGCCGGGCCCGCGGCAACGACTGGAAGTTCGCGGTCACCGCCGACGGCCGCCCGTCGGTCACCCACTACGACACCGTCGAGGCCTTCCAGGCCGCGAGCCTGCTCGACATCCACCTGGAAACCGGTCGCACCCACCAGATTCGCGTGCACTTCTCGGCCGTGCGCCACCCCTGCTGCGGTGACCTCACCTACGGTGCGGACCCCCGGCTGGCCGAACGCCTGGGCCTGGAACGTCAGTGGCTGCACGCCCGTCAGCTGGGTTTCAACCACCCCGCCGACGGCCGCTGGGTCGAGATCACCAGCGAATACCCCGCGGACCTCGAACACGCCCTCGACGTCCTGCGCGCGCACTGATCGGAGCCCGGAGTGGAAGCACGGCCGCCGCGCGGCGTCCCCGGCTCGCCCCTGCGCGCGGCCGGAATCGCCACGGCGGCCGTACTTCTCGTGGTCCTGATCCTCACCTTGGGCTGGGCCATCCCGCCCCGTGCGGGGATCATCGCCACCGACCGCCTGGGTCCCGAGAGCGGCGAAGCGGTGGCCGCGTACCTGGATCGGGCGCGCAGGTCACTGGAGGGCAATGACTCCGCCGACCACTGGGCCCTGCTCTCCTTCGCCGACGGCATCACCGCCGACCGGATCCCCGAATTCAGTGGCGGCCTGCGCATCTCGGAGGTCGACTATCACGTCGCGGTCGGCCGCGTAGCCACCCCCATCATCTCCATCGGCGTCCCGGCCGGGGTCGACGCGGCCGTGGCCTCGGTGAAATCCGCAGCCGCCCAGGTGGAATCAACCCCTGCCTTCGATGACCGCTCCACCCGGGTGAACCACCTCGTCGCCACCCGCCTCCGAGCGAACTGCCCCTGTGTCGTCGGCCTCGTCCTCCACGGTTCCCTCGACCAGCTCCGAACCCTGGCCTCCCACCCGGGCGTCCGCGCCGTCGAGGCCCTGCCCGCGGACGCCTCGGCCGCCGTCTTCGCCGTCGCCCCGCTCCTGCCGGAGCAACGGGAATCCGCCGGCCCCGGCCCTGACGACGGTCCGGTCCCCGACAACTGACCGGTGCTGTGGCTGGACCCGGTGGTCGGGTCAGGAGCGGGACGGGCGCGGCTGCGGTCTCGGTCATGGCGGGTCGAGCTGTCGTACCCAATCCAGGTACAGCCTGGAGTTCAGTGGATCGGATGGCGGTGAGATCGGCGTGTGGCCGATTGTTGCGGAGGGTGGTGACAGGGCCGTGGGAGTCGGGTGGCTATGAAACGTGGAATGTTCTGAAACGCCTTGTGTAACAAGGTGATTCAGCTATGAACGCCGTTTTTATCACGGTAGAATAGAGGCATGGATTCGAATGGGGTGACACTCGAGGGCTGCGGTATCGCTGAACTGGCGGCCGCGGTCTCGACCCTGACCGAATCCATCCAGGGCGGGAAGATGACCGACTTCTCCGACGAGGATGTTGTGTCGTTGATGCGGCAGCTGGAAACGCGCAAGCGTCAATTGGCTGCCCTGGATACCCGTTTGATCATCGAAGCGGGAGAACGGTCGCTGCATTCGCGTTCCGGTGCGGGGAAGATGGTGCCGTTCCTGCGCCACACCCTCGGGCTCTCACGGTATGACGCGTCGGTGCGGGTGAAAATCACCCACCACTGCGGCGAATTCGTGCAACAGACCGGGCATGTCGCCCCGCCGGTGCTGCCGGTGACCGCCGAAGCGTTTGCGGCTGGGGAGATCTCACGCGATCACGTGCGTCACATCATGGACGTCATGAACCACCTGCCCGTCGATGTGCCCGCCGAAGCGCGGGCCGAGGCGGAACAGATCCTGGTCGACTACTCGCGCAACGGGTGGCCCGATGACCTGTTGAAGATCGGGCGCGACATCCTGGCCCGCCTCGACCCCGACGGGAAAGTAGTCTCCGATGCCGACCGTCGTCGCCGTCGCGGGATCACGGTGTGCCGTCCGGGCGTGGACGGCATGTCGCGCATCGAAGGGTGGATCACCCCCGAGCTGCGGGCATGCCTGGACGCGGTGTTCGCCAAGCTCACCCGCCCCGGCATGTGCAACCTCGAGGACCCCGAAAGCCCCTCTGCCACCGGTGGGTTCATCGCCGACAGCATCCTCGACGCCGCTGCGCGGCGTGACCGTCGTGATGCCGGGCAGCGCACCCACGACGCGCTGCTCGCCCTGGTACAGCCGGGTGTGAACATGCGGACCCTGGGCATGCACCGCGGCCTGCCCGTCGAGGTGGTGCTCACGATGAGCCTGACCGACCTCGAGAACGGCACCGGCGTCGCCACCACCGCGTCGGGCACCCAGATCTCCATCAACGAAGCGTTGAAGATGGCCGAGGGCACCAAGCCGGTGATCGCGGTCCTCGACGGCGACGGAATGCCGCTCTACCTGCAGCGTTCCCGCCGCACCGCCAACCGCGCCCAACGCCTCGCCCTCCTCGCCAGAGACAAAGGGTGCACCCGACCCGGGTGCGAACAACCCGCGAACATGTGCGCCGCGCACCACGTCACCGATTGGGCCAAGGGTGGTCCCACCGACATCAACAACCTCACACTGGCGTGCGATCACTGCCACGCACTCATCAACGATGGGCCCGACGGCTGGAAAACCGTTGTGATGGGTAAAGATTCGCCCCATGCGGGCCGGACGGGGTGGATTGCGCCGAAGAGTGTTGATCCCACTGGTACCCCGCACGTGAATGATCGTCATCATGTGGGGCAGGCGATCGCCGCTGCGATCGATTCCAGCTGCCGAACGTGGCGCTCACGGGCCGCGTGACACCCGGCTGCTCGTCGGCTGCTGGCGTGCGCAAAACAACGAGGAGTGTGGTCGCCTCGCCTGCCCTGCCGCACTTGGGCTGACGCCGGGCCGGGATCCGTTTCCCGCCGATCCCAGCCCACGGACTGCACGCATCGCCTTCTCGAGACAAGGACCCAACCCTCCCGGTCTTTTGCTCCGGGACGATGCGCGGCCGAGCCGTGAGGCGGCTGGTAGCTGAGGGGCCTCGCAAGCTCGGCCACCTCTCTTCCTTCTCCAGGCGTCTTTATCTCTTGATCTTTGTGTCTCTTGATCTTTGCGAGTCGTCGCTTATACAGAATCTTCATCAACTAAATGTGCTCGCTCCGCCCGAATCGATTGGTAGCCAGTAGTAAGCTGTTACCCGACGTCGTTCCACATGACGTCCTGTTCGGTCAGGTCGATGCGGTAGCTCTCGGCCGGCCCCAATGCGTGTTCCAGATCGGGACCCGCATGTGCTTCACAGAGATTACGACTTAACCAAGGAGCGAATCGGTGTCGCATAGCCGATTCGGTGTGCGACGCAATCGCGGTCCAGTCCGGTAACTCGGCACTGCAGCCAAGTAGACACGGACGTCACAAAAGCTCGTGGTAAGGAAGCAAAATGTCTAGAACGATCATCAAAACCGTAGCGGCGACAGTCTTCGCGGCGCCATTGCTCGTTCTGGCCGCGCCCGCGGCCACCGCCGATTCCACCCCTGCGGCGCCGCCGGCGTCCTCCGCGACCCCGATCGACGGATCATTCGGATCAGCTGCCTTGTGCTTCGACCTCGGTAGCGTCATCTGGTGCATCTGAGCGCGAGTGTGACAACCGCGCCCTTCAGTGCGTGAACTGCCAGCGGGTTGCCCCGTGCGGGTCGGTCAGCGCCACCCCGACCGCCGTGTGGATGGTGAAGCGGTACAAATGCCAAGGCGCGGGGCCCGCGCTCTGAGCGCTGTAGGGCGCGGTGACATCGTCGCCCGATCGTTCCGCGGGCCAGCCGCCCGCGCGGTAGACGGCAGTGACGCGGTCCAGTTCGTCCGCGTCGGTCACACGGTGAGCCTCCCCGGTGAGGACGAGGTCTACTCCGGGGAGGCGGAGGGAGAGCGTGCAATTCGGGTTCGAGGCCAGGTTTCGGGACTTCTTGGTGGCGGGGCCGCTGGTGAAGTAGATATGGCCGTCGGATTCGACGCAGCCGATTCCGGCGGAGCTGGGCCTGCCGGAAGGGCTTACCGTGCTGAGGAATTCGGCCGTTTCGGGGAGGCCGATCGCCATGTCCAGGGCTTTGAGGACCCGGTCCCAGGGGAGGTCGGCCTGGCCGTAGATATTGAGGTCCTCGGCGGAGACGGGGGTGGGCAGCATCAGGCGTCCTCCAGGGGGCGGAGTTGGGCGATGGCTCGTGTCTCGTGGTCCACGGTGAACCAGAGCGTGAGCGCGTCGGGGGTGTGGGCGGCGTGGATGTCGAGGTGTTCGCCGAAGCGGATGGGCTTGTTGTATTCGAGGATGTAGCGGTGCGGGCCGCGCGTGAGTTCGGGTGTGTCGGCGGCGAATTCGTGGACCACGTGCCAGTAGGCCGTGTTGGTGATGTGCCGGAAGTGGTCGGTATCGGTGCGGCGCAGGGGATATCGGGTGCCGTCGGCCGCGGGGGCGGGGGTGTCGAGCCATTGGCGCCAGCGCAGGCGGTGGTCGTCGGTGGTGGTGGCCATGAGGTCGAAGAATTCGTCGGCGACGCGGGAGGGGCTCATGGTCTGTTTGTTCATGTGGATCCAGAAGCCCTCGGTCTCGATGAGGCCGCCGCTGTCGGAGTCGAGGCGGACGCGCATGGTGCACCAGCGCGGGGAGATACCGGAGCACCAGCGGCGTACACGCAGCCGGGTGGGCCAGGTGATCGGGCGCAGCACGTCGATGACGGTGCGCCGCACGATCCAGTGCGGGTGCGACGCGAGGGCGCCGGTGTGCATCATATGGTCGACTCCGGCGTCCTGGAGTTGGCGTGCGATGCCGTCGATGCGCAGATTCTGGTTCTCGTCCATGTCGACGGTGCTCAGGCGTCGATCGACATCGAAGATGTGCCCGGCGCCGGGGACGGGTGCCAGCGGCGCGGACAGCGGGTCGGCGGCTGGGCCGGGACGGTCGGCGAGCTGTTTCTTCATCGGCAGAACCTCCGGATCTGGCATCCGAGTGGCGGGAGGGAGTGCACGGAACAAACTGCGGCGGCGACACTGCACCGGAGTGTTTCCGAGGGTAGTCCAGAACCGGTGAAGACCGCGGACGCCCGGGTCGGCGTGGTCTCGGGGTGAGTAACGTCGTGGTAGATCGGATACGCGTGGCGGATCGATGCCGACGGCATCGGAGCGGAAGAGGCGAATGCGGATGGAATTGACGCCGGAGCAGGCTGATCGGGCCCGGGGCGTGCTGTTGGGGACCGCGGCGGGCGACGCGCTGGGGGCGGGCTACGAGTTCACCCATCCCGGCCCCGACATGGAGATCCGGATGAAGGGCGGCGGCGCCTTCCGGTGGGCGCCGGGGGAGTGGACCGACGACACGGCCATGGCGGTCGCGGTGGCGCGCGCGGCGGCGGTGGCGGGGGACCTGTGCGGTCCGGAGGGGCTGGACGCGGTGGCCGCCGAATTCGTGGCGTGGTGGGACTCCAAGCCCGCCGATATCGGAAATCAGACGCGGCAGGTGCTCGAGCACCGCGATCGGACCGGGCGTGCCATGCAGCTGCGGGCGCACGATCTGCCGGGGCTCAAGGCGGGCAACGGGTCGCTCATGCGGACCGCGCCGGTCGCCCTCGCCTATCTCGACGACGCCGAGAAGTGCGGCAAGGCAGCCAAACTGGTGAGCTCCCTGACCCACTACGACATGCAGGCCATGCAGGCGTGCAAACTCTGGACCCTCGCCATCCGCCACGCCGTCCTGTACGGCACCTACGACGGCTTGCGGGAGGCGCTGTCGCAGGTGGACACCGGTTTCTGGGAACCGTTGCTGGACAAGGCCGAAACCGGCGCCCCAGCCGACTTCGCCAAGAACGGCTGGGTGGTGCACGCCCTGCAGACCGCGTGGTGGGCGATCAGCCACGCCGAAACCCTTCCGGCCGCACTGGAACTGGCGGTCCGCGCGGGCGGCGACACCGACACCACGGCGGCCATCGCGGGCGGGCTGCTCGGCGCCCGCTGGGGCGCGTCGGCCGTGCCCGCGGAGTGGCGGGAGATCATGCACGGCTACCCCGGCTACCGGGCCGACGAGTTGGACGCGCTCACCCGGCAGATCATCGAGCGCTGACCTGCCCGGCCGGCGGTGACCTGCCCGGCGGCCGCGCCAGGCAACGCGGACTGTGTGTTGAATCGCCCGGTCGCACGTGGCATGGCCGACCGCGACGGGGTCTCAGTCGGGGATGCGGACCACGCCGTCGAGGTAGCGGCGGCAGCGGCCGGTCAGGCGGACGCGGTCGCCGGTGAGGTTGCAGCGCATGGAGCCGCCGCGGCGGGAGAGCTGGCGGGCGGTGAGGCTGGTGCGGCCTAGTTCACGGCTCCACAGCGGGGTGAGCTGGGCGTGCGCGGAACCGGTGACCGGGTCTTCGGGAATGCCCTGGCCGGGGGCGAAGACGCGGGAGACGAAATCGACCTCGGTGCCCTCGGCGGTGAGAATCGCGGCACGGTTCAGGTCGGGGAAGGCGGCGAAGTTCGGGCGGGATTCGCGGACTTCGTGTTCGGCGGTGACGACCAGCACCACGTCGGTGCCCTCGAAGGCGCGGAGCGGCCGTACACCGAGCGCCTCGGCGAGCCGGTGCGGAAGTTCCTCCTGCGCATCGATTTCCACCGACGCCACCGACGGCAGGTCCAGCACCAGGTCGTCGCGGTCGCGGTCGACGCGCAGCCAGCCGCTGCGGGTGTAGAAGTGCACCCGGTCCGCGCCGGGGTGCATGTCGTCGAGGATCTGGGCGGCGGTGGCCATGGTGGCGTGCCCGCACAGGTCGACCTCCACGGTGGGGGTGAACCAGCGCAGGTGGAAGGCGGGCGAGTTGTCCGGCGGCACACCCGCTTCCGCCGGCAGCGCGGAGGTGTAGAAGGCGGTCTCGGCGAGGTTGTTCTCCTCGGCTAGCCGCTGCAGCAGTTCGTCGTGCAGCCACGACAGCAGCGGCATGACCGCCGCGGGGTTGCCGGAGAACGGCGCGTCGGCGAATGCGTCGAGCTGATGCAGCAAGACCTCCATGGGGCACAAGGTACCTGCGATTTCGACCGCTGCCCAGGACGGCCGACCACCCGGCGAGCCAAACCATGCGACCAGTTTGGAAACGGCGGAGCGGCGGCACACCCCGAGGTGCGCCGCCGCTCCGGAAGATCGTGCGATTCAGTCGTTTTCGTCCAGCACCACCGGTGCGTTGTGCGGCGAGTCGCCGAGATACCGGGCGCTGAGCCACCACGCCACCTCGACCAGCACCACGCCGATCGCGCCGCACACGACCGCGTAGGTGGTCAGCGTGACATTGGACGGATCCAGTTTGAAGAAGTGCCGGGTGAACGGCACCGCGAACAGGATCAGGTATCCCGCAACGGAACCCGCGACCAGCAGGATCTTCCACCAGTTCCACGGCCGGGCCACGATGGCCAGCACCCACACCGCGATGATCAGCAGCGTGATCAGCGCCGTCGTGCCCGCCTGCACCTTCGCGGTGTCCCCGGCGTCGGGGCCCCGGTAGGCGATCAGGTAGGAGATGAACGTCATCACGCCGATCACCACGCCGGACGGGATCGCCAAACGCATGACGCGGCCGACGAATCCGGTGCGGGCGCGCTCGTTGTTGGGCGCGAGCGACAGGATGAAGGCCGGGATGCCGATGGTGAACCAGGCCGCGATCGTCACGTGCCGGGGCAGGAACGGGTAGCCGATCGCCTTGTAGTGGAAGATCTGCGACCCGATGCCCGCGATGCCGACCAGGAACGCCAGCACCACCGAGTAGACGGTCTTGGTGAGGAACAGGTTGGAGACCCGCTCGATATTGCCGATCACCCGGCGGCCCTCGGCCACCACGTACGGCAGGGTCGCGAACTTGTTGTCCAGCAGCACGATCTGCGCCACCGAGCGGGTGGCCGGGCTGCCCGAGCCCATGGCGACGCCGATATCGGCGTCCTTGAGGGCGAGCACATCGTTGACGCCGTCGCCGGTCATCGCGACGGTGTGCCCGCGCGATTGCAGCGCACCGACCATGGCGCGCTTCTGATCCGGGCGGACCCGGCCGAAGACGGTCTTGTGGTCGAGCACGTCCGCGAGTTCGTTCTGGTCGGTCGGCAGTGTGCGCGCGTCGACCGGATCGTCGCCGCCGCTCAACCCGAGCGAGGACGCGACCGCGCCGACCGACACCGCGTTGTCGCCGGAGATGACCTTGGCCGAAACATGCTGGGAAGCGAAGTATTCGAGGGTGCCCTTGGCGTCGGGCCGCACCTTCTGCTCCAGCACCACCAGCGCCGCCGGGGTGACCTGGCCGGGCGCGTCGGGCGCGTCGACCGGGCGGTCGCTGCGGGCCAGCAGCAGCACGCGCAGCCCCTTGGCCCCGATCTCCTGTGCGGTGGCGGCGATCTCGGTGTCGGGGTCCAGCAGCACGTCGGGCGCGCCCATCAGCCAGTTGCCGTGCTCGCCGTAGGACATGCCGCTCCACTTCTTGGCGGAGGAGAACGGCGCGAGCCCGGTGGACTGCCAGCCGGGGGCGTCCGGCAGGGCTTCCTTGATGGCCAGGACCGACGCGTTGGGGCGGGGGTCGTCGGCGGCGAGCGCGGCCAGCACGCGGCGCAGCTCCTCGGGGGCCTGGCCGTCGTTGGCCGGGTCCACCGCGCGTCCGGTGCCGTCGACCGGCCGGATCTCGGCCAGCCGCATGCCGTTCTCGGTGAGCGTGCCGGTCTTGTCGGCGCACACCACGTCCACCCGGGCCAGGCCCTCGATGGCGGGCAGCTCCTGCACCAGGCACTTGCGCGCGCCGAGCCGGACCACACCGACGGCGAAGGCGATGGAGGTCATCAGCACCAGGCCCTCGGGCACCATCGGCACCAGGGCGGCGACCATGCCGTTGACGGCGGGCCGCCAGGATTCCTTGGAGGAGACCAGCTGGTTGTAGATGGACAGCAGGCCGGCCGGAATCAGCAGGTAGGTAATGACTTTCAGAATGGTGTCGATACCGCTGCGCAGCTCGGACTTGACCAGGGTGAACTTGCTGGCCTCGTCGGCGAGTTTGGCGGCGTAGGCGTCCTTGCCGACCTTGGTGGCCCGGTAGGCGCCGCTGCCGGACACCACGAAGCTGCCCGACATGATCTGCGCGCCAAGGGTTTTGTCGATCGGGTCGGCCTCACCGGTGAGCAGCGACTCGTCGACTTCGAGCAGTTCGGTCTCGATCACCTCGCCGTCGACGACGATCTGGTCGCCGGGCCCGAGCTCGATGATGTCGTCGAGCACGATCTCCTGCGGGGTGACCGCGGTGGCCTGCCCGTCGCGGCGCACCATCGGTTTGGCCTGTCCGACGATGGCCAGCTTGTCGAGGGTGTTCTTGGCCCGGACCTCCTGGATGATGCCCACCGCGCTGTTGGCGATGATCAGCAGGCCGAACATGCCGTCGATGATCGATCCGGTGGCCAGCACCAGGATGAACAGCACGCCGAGGATGGCGTTGATCCGGGTGAAGACGTTCGCCCGGACGATGTCCTTGACGGACCGGCTGGCCCGTTCCGGGACGTCGTTGGTCAGTCCGTCTCGTCGTCGCTGCTCCACCTCGGCGGAGGTGAGCCCCAGCGCGGGTGGGCTCGGTGGACTCGCTGCCTGCGCGGTGATCGACATGCCGACCAGGCTAGCCCTTCCAGGCCGTTAACCCAGGTGTAGCTGAATTCAGCGGTGTCGAAAATGTGCGCTGTGCCAGGTCAAGGGCAAACTCCGACAAATCGGACATGGTGAAGGGGTGTGCGAGGACGCGGGCCATCGGGGACAGGGCAGCGCGTGACATCCGGCGGCATCGGGGTGCGGGTGCGGCGGTGAGAGCGTGCGCGGTCGTGGTGAGGCGCGGCGGTAGCACGGCGAAAAGGACTTGTTGCGCACGCTAACGTAATTGGGTGGCCGAAGGACATCAGCATCCGAAGTCCCCCGCCCCGCACCCGGCCGCGGGTGCCACGACGCGGACAGCCGAGCGCGGGTGGCACGGCCGATTCAGGTGGCACGGCCGATTCGGGTGGCACGACGGCGAGCGGGACACCGGCGTCGTCTTCGGGATCGGCGCGTATTTCCTGTGGGGTCTGTTCCCCGCGTTCTTCGGGTTGCTGTCCTTCGCGAGCGCGGGGGAGGTGCTGGCCGAGCGCATCCTGTGGACCCTCGTCGTCGCGCTGCTGGCGCTGCTACTGGCCGGGCGGCTCGGGGAGTTGCGGCGCATCGACGCGCGGACCTGGCGGCTGGCGGCGGTGGCCTCGGCCGCGATCTCGCTGAACTGGGGCACCTATGTGTACGGGGTCATCTCGCATCACGTGGTGGAGTGCGCGCTCGGCTACTTCATCAATCCGCTGGTGACGGTGGCGTTCGGCGTCATCATCTTTCGCGAGAGACTGCGCGCCCCGCAGTGGGTCGCGCTCGGGCTGGGCGCGACCGCGGTGATCGTGCTGACCGTCGACTACGGGCGGCCGCCGTGGATCGCGTTGATCCTGGCCTGCTCGTTCGCCACCTACGGTCTGGTGAAGAAGGTGATCCGGCTGGACGCGCTGCCCGGGCTCGCGGCGGAGGGGCTGGCGGCCGCGCCGTTCGCGTTGATCGCGGTCATCGTCATCGCGCTCACCGGCAACGCGGCCTTCGGTTCCACGGCCGCGCACACCGGCCTGCTCGTGCTGACCGGTCCGGTCACGCTGGTACCGCTGGTGCTGTTCGCGCTGGCCGCCCCGCGAGTCCCGTTGTCCACCATGGGAATCCTGCAATACCTGACACCCGCGCTCCAGCTGACCTGGGGTGTCGCGGTCGGCCACGAACCGATGCCCGTCTCCCGCTGGGCGGGCTTCGCGCTGATCTGGCTGGCGCTGGCCATCTTCACCAGCGACGCCCTGCGGCGGTCCCGCCGCGCCGCGAAGGCCACCGCCTAGCGCGGAACCGCACACCCCCTCACGCGGTGTGCGGTTCCGGGTGGCCCGGTCAGGGTTGGCGTGCGCCCTGGGCCTTGCCGGCGAACTCGTTGGTGTAGGTGGCATCCAGGTCGATGCGGTCCTTGACGGGCGAAACATTGCGCGAGTACCGGCCGAGGATGCGCAGCACGTTCTCCGCGCCCTCGCGTTTCATCAGGCCGTCACCGTTGAACATGCTGATCGAGTCGGTGATGGACTTGACGTAGAGCTTCGGATCGCCGCCCGCGTACTGGGCGGGCATCGTGGCCGCGATCTCCTCGGGGGAGTGGGTCTTGATCCAGCGCAGCGTCTCCACGAACGCGTTCGCCAGCTTCTGCACGATGTCCGGGTGCGCCTGGACGGTCTCGCAGCGCATGTACAGCGACGCGGCCGGATACAGTCCGCCCAGCGCCGCCCGGGTGCCCGGCTCGTTGCGCATGTCCACCAGCACCTGGGCGTCACCGGAGGAGACCATCTTGGCGACCGTGGGATCGGTGGTCATGCCCGCGTCGATGCCGTTGTGGTTCATGCCCGCGATGAAGGTCTGTCCCGCACCGACTTTCACCCGGGTGTAATCGGAGGTCCCCAGCCCGGCCTGCCCGGCCAGCGCCTGGGTGAGGAAGTCGGTGGACGAACCCAGCGACGTGACACCCAGATTGCGGCCCCGGAAGTCCGCCGGCGACTTGATGGCGGCCGCGTCCTGCTTCGACACCAGCTCCACCTCGCCGGGCACGTCCGCGAACTGCACCACCGTCTTCAGGCACTGGTCCTTGGCCTGCAGGTCGATGGTGTGGTCGTAGAAGCCGACCACGGCCTGCACGTCACCGGTGAGCAGCGCGGTCTCGGCGTTCGCGCCGGACTGCTCACCCAGCAGGTGCACGTCGAGGTCATTGGCCTGGAAGAAGCCGAGCCGCTCGGTCAGCATGGCCGGCAGGTAGATGACCTTCTCCAGGCCGCCCACCATGATGGTGATCTGCGGGCGCCCGTTCGCGGTCGGAATGGTGCGGGAGTCGCGGCAGCCGGTCGCCAGCAGCAGCGAGCCGACGGCGAGCAGGATCACAGCGATATGCTTGCGGTACTTCATGGCTCAGATCCCGTGTCCCGAACCGGCCTGCGACGGACGCCATTTCAGCAGCCGGTTCTCCGCCAGCCCGATCAGCCATTCGGCGACCAGCGCCACCACGGTGATGATGATCATGCCCGCGTAGATGCCCGCCGCGTCGAACGTGCCCTGCGCGTTGCTGATCAGCAGGCCCAAACCCTTGCTGGCGCCGGCGTACTCGCCGACCACCGCGCCGATCAGCGCGAAACCGAACGCCGTGTGCAGCGACGACAGGATCCAGGTGGTGGCGCTGGGCAGCACGATAGAGCCCAGCACCTGCCGGCGGCTCGCGCCCAGGATGCGAGCATTGTTGATGACATTGCCGTCCACCTCCCGCGCCCCGGTGAAGGCGTTGAAGAACACCGCGAAGAACACCAGCACCACCACCGTCGCCACCTTGGACTGCAAGCCCAGGCCGAACCAGATGATGAACAGCGACGCCAGCACGATGCGCGGGACCGCGTTGAGCGCCTTGATGAACGGGGCCAGCACATCGGCCCAGTAGCGGGAGCGGCCCAGCAGCACGCCCAGCACGATGCCCGCGACGGTGCCGATGGCGAAGCCCAGCACCGCCTCCTGCACCGTGGTGTACAGCTGCAGCCAGATCGAGCCGAACTGGGTTCCCTCGGTGAACCATTCGACCAGGCGGTCCCAGATCAGCGACGGCTTGGAGTAGAAGAACGGGTCGATCCAGTAGGTGGCGGTGAGCTGCCACGAACCCAGCCACACCGCCACGATCAGGGCGCGCAGGCCCCAGGTGCGGATCTTGTCCCTGCGGGAGCGCGAACGGACTCGCGCGAGGATCTGCTCCTCGGTCTCCACCTCGAATTCCGGTGCGGCGGTAGCGGTCTTCTCCAGCGCCGTGACATCAAGCGACACGGGTCGCTCCCTTCGTGCGAGCCGCCTCGACCTGATCGCGCAGCGTTTCCCAGATTTCCTTGTAGAGGTCGCGGAACTCCTCGGTGAGCCGGACCTCCTCCACATTGCGGGGCCGGTCGAGCGTGACCTCGAAGTCACCGCACACGGTGGCGGGGCTCGCGGTCATGACGACGACCCGGTCGGCCAGGGCGATGGCCTCCTCCAGGTCGTGGGTCACGAAGATGACCGCGGCCCGGCCCTTGCCGCGGCTCCGCTCGTGGCTCGTCGATTCCGTGCCCGACCACACGCGCAGCAGTTCGTCCTGCATGAGCTGGCGGGTCTGCACGTCGAGCGCGCTGAACGGCTCGTCCATCAGGATGATCTCGGGATCGTTGACCAGCGTCTGCGCCAGCGCGACCCGCTTGCGCATGCCGCCGGAGAGCTGATGCGGGTAGTAGTTCTCGAATCCGCCGAGCCCGACCGTGCGCACCCAGTGGGCCGCCCGCTCCCGCGCCTCGGTCTTGTGCAGGCCCCGGAATCTCGGGCCGAGCGCGACATTCTCGAGCACCGACTTCCACGGCAGCACCGCGTCCTGCTGGAACATGTACCCGACGCCGTCCGGGATGCCGCGAACATCCTTGCCGCGCACCAGGGTTCGCCCGGCCGACGCCGGCTCCAGGCCGGACACCAGCGACAGGGTGGTCGACTTGCCGCAGCCGGTGGGGCCGACGACGGCGACGAACTCGCCGGCGGCGACGGTGAAGTTCAGGTCGCGCACCGCGGTGTGGATGCCGCCGTTGTTGCCGGGGAACCGCTTGGTCGCGCCGCGCAGTTCGATCAGTGGTGCCGCGTCGAGTGGGGCCGCGCCACCGCGCTCCGTGGTCGTTGTGCTCATTACCGCTCCGTTTCCAGTGCCGCCGCTGCGGCGTTGGAGGTGAAGCTACGTGGGCCGGGTCACACTCCACGCGGTTGTGCGCGCTAGTCACACAAGCAGCGATTCGACCGTTCTGCGCATTCTGCTCAGTGGTTTGCGGAGGGTTGTCTACACTGGCGACCGTGTTCCCGCTCGGCCCCCGCTCCGTCCGGCTCCGGACCCAGATCGTGCTCTTGCAGATCGCGGTGGTGGGCCTGACGGTCGGCTTGGCCTTCGGCGTCTTCGCCTACCTCAGCGGTGAACGCCTCTCCGGCGAATACGGCCAGCGCGCCCTCGCCATCGCCCGCACCGTCGCCTCCGACCCGCAGGTCCGCGCCGCCGTCACGCGCTACGCCGACAGCCCGCTGCCCGCCGGACCCGGCCTGAAGGCGGAACTGGCCGACGGGGAACTCGAGCGGATCGCCGACAGCGCCCGGCTGCGCACGGGCGCGCTGTTCGTGGTGATCACCGATGACGCGGGCATCCGCCTGGCCCACCCGGACCGGGCCCGCCTCGGCGAGATGGTCAGCACGGACCCCTCACGCGCATTGGGCGGCGGCGAGGTCGTGATCCAGGAGCACGGCACCCTCGGCGAATCGGTGCGAGCGAAAGTGCCTGTTCTGCAACCGGATACGCAGGGCTCTCCGCAGGGTGGCGGTGGCGGCCGGGTCGTGGGCGAGGTGAGCGTCGGCATTTCGACCGCGGCCGTGCACGATCAGCTGTTGCGGGATCTGCGCCGGGCCGGGCTGCTGGTCGGGGGCGCGCTGCTGGCGGGTATTGCTGGATCGGTGTTGCTGGCCCGTCGCTGGCATGGGCTGACGCTCGGACTGGAACCCGCCGATCTGGCCGACCTGGTGCGCGAGCAGGACGCGGTCCTGCACGGCATCGGCGAGGGCGTGGTCGCCGCCGACGCCCGATCCCGGATCACCGTTGTCAACGACGAGGCCCGCCGCCTGCTCGGCATCGATCCCGCGCCGGGCAGCGATATCGATGCCATCGGCCTGACTCCCCGTGTCCTGCAAGCCTTCCGCGCCGCCGACGGTCGGCCCGTCCAGGCCGCGGTCGGCGACCGCATCGTCGTCGTCACCGCTCGCGCCGTCACCCGCGACGCCCGCCCCCTCGGCGCGGTCCTGTCGGTCCGCGACCGCACCGACGTCGAGTCCCTGACCCGCCAGCTCGACGCGGTCTCCACCATGAGCACCGCCCTGCGCGCCCAGCGCCACGAATTCGCCAACCGCCTCCATCTGCTCAACGGCCTGCTCCACACCGGCCGACCCGACGAGGCCACCCGCTACCTCGAGGAACTCCTCGGCACCGGCCCCCTCGGCGCCGCCCTCTCCGGCCTCGACACCATCCGCGACCCCTACCTGCAAGCCTTCCTCGCCGCCAAGGCCGCCCACGCCCGCGAACAGGGCGTCCACCTCCGCCTGGGCCCCAACACCTGGGTCGGCGCGAATCTCGCAGCCCCCGTGGACGTCACGACCGTCCTGGGCAACCTGCTCGACAACGCCATCGACGCCGCGGCAACCCGAGACACGGCCATTGGCGCGGCGGCGACTGGGGACGTGGCCGTCGGCGCGGCGGCGACCGGAGACGCGGCTACGAGCGGCGCAGCTACCGGCGTTGCTGCCGTTGGCGGGAGTGATCGGCGGGATCGGGCGGTGGAGGGGCGGGGGCGGATCGGGTTCGGCGAGGGTGCCGCCTACGCTCACGGCGGCGGGCCTGTGGTGGAGGTGGAGCTGGTGCACGAGGGGGCGACGCTGCACATCGTGGTCGCTGACAGTGGCGGGGGAGTCGCGCCCGAGCTGGTGGATTCGGTTTTCGCCGAAGGGTTTTCGACGAAATCCGGTGGTGGTCCGGGTGGGCGCGGGCTGGGTTTGGCGTTGGCCCGGCAGGTGGCGCGGGGGCGGGGCGGGGATGTGTCGCTGGCCGATTCCGGTGGGGTGCGGGCGGAGTCGGCCGGGCCCGATGCGCGACTGCCGGGTGCGGAGTTCATTGCCCGGTTGCCGGGCGTGCTGACCGAGGAGGAGACGGTGTGGACCGAGCGGAGCTGACCGTACTGGTGGTCGACGACGACTTCCGGGTCGCCAATCTGCATGCCGGAATCGTCACCGCCCTACCGGGATTCACGGTGGGAGCGACGGTGAATTCGATCGCCGCCGCCCGTACCGCCCTCGCCGCGGGCGCGTTCGATCTGGCCCTGGTCGATGTCTATCTGCCCGACGGCTCCGGTGTGGACCTCGTCCGCGAGCTCGCCTGCGACGCCATGATGCTCACCGCCGCAACGGAATCGGAGACGGTGCGGGCGGCACTGTCGGCGGGAGCCCTGGGCTACCTGGTCAAGCCGTTCGACCACGCGGCGCTCGCCGCCCGGCTGGCGGGCTACGCGCGCTATCGGCGGCTGCTCGCGGCTCCGGAGATCACGGCCGCCGACGTGGACGCGGCGCTGGCGGC